>JBILCT010000110.1:0-5164 GCA_044353025.1 Ferruginibacter sp.
CAGTGTGGGTCATCAGTTTAAACTGAATCAATGGAATATTCAACTTGATGCAGGCGCTGTAATCAACCTCACCAGTTTCAATTCGGGAGAAGTGTTAAATGCGCAACAACAACCTGTCACGATTCATTCGGATGGAACTTCTAATCCATATCAGTTAAAACGCAATATAGGTGTAGGTTTCATTGGGTCAATCGGCGCATATTATCCAATGAATCATGAATGGAGTGTGTTTGCTGAATCTAATATTAGATACAATCCAACCAGCATGACACAAGCCGGATTATCGCTCAAACAAAAATTCCATACCGGAGGAATTCGTCTGGGGTTCCGTTTTAATTTAAACCCGAAGCAACAAAATTATTAATTCAAGTATCCATAAAATGAGGAGTAAGTACACAATGAGAATTCAATTCATAACTAATATCAGTATTGTCTTTGCCATGCTTTTCATGCTTTCTTCCTGTCAGCATGATACAGACTTTTTATTGATCAATCCAGGACAGCTGAATGGGCCTGATACCAATTGGGTCGTCGGATTAACGGCACAATCTCCTGCCAGCCAACTTCGTGAGGATATTCGAAAGACTTTACGTAAAGACAGTTTTTTATTAACCAATAATGGAACAATCAATGTGAATCTGAGTTCAGGAATTCTATTGCGAATTCCAGCAAATACTATTCAGAATTTAAACGGTATTCCATACCAGGGTATGGTAAAATCTGAATCTATTTTATTAAGAAACAATGGAGATCTGATTCGAATGGGTATTTCGTCTCGTTTCAACGAGCAATTATTGGTTAATGAGGGAACGATTTTTCTGAACTTAATGAATGAGCAGAATGAAGTGTTGAGTATTGATCCGGAGAAGTCCATTCAGATTACTTACGACCCATTTAGTCAAAGCTACCAGGGTATAAAATTATTCCTGGGAACTGCCACATTACAGGACCCCGGTTTTAATTGGATTCCTATCAATGACTCTACGAATTTTTTTGTGGGTGGACCAGATTATAAAATTATCACTAACCAGCTGGGATGGTTCAGTTGCAGCAAAATCGGAATTGTACCTTCCAGTCAACGTACACGTCTTGAAATTAAATTACCCAATAATTATACCAATGCCAATTCACTTGTTTTCGTTTCATTGAACCGTTATAGAGTGATGGTGCGACTAAACGCCAACAGCATAACACGTAGTTTCCAATCAGGTAATTTGCCAGTTCAAGATCCGCTTACTGTTGTTGTTCTTTCAAAACAAGGGAACGCTTACTTTATGCAAAAACAAACGCTTTATTTAGATTATCCCAATCAAAATGAAACATTTGTAGAAATGAATATGGAACCCGTCATTACACCACTGAGCGCCATTCAACAATTATTGGATCAGTTGTAATTTCAATAACCAAGTGCCTGCATCGGATCCCAAAACAATTGTTTAAAATTTACAACTGTATCTTCTTTCACTTCGATGCCCTCTTTCATTAATCGCACTTCCATGGATGTCGGTGTTTCAAAATGATGCTTGCCTGTTAGCATACCGTTTCTATTTACAACACGGTGAGCTGGCACAAATTCCAATGCATTGTGCGATGCATTCATTGCCCAGCCTACCATTCGTGAACTCATCCCGCTTCCAAGATATTTTGCAATGGCACCATAGGTAGTAACTCGTCCCGAAGGAATTAATCGAACCACCGCATGTACATCCTCAAAAAAACTGGATGATTGAATGATTGATTCCTTTTTACCTTGACTCATCACAATTTTTTTTCTGATTCTTTAATTCAGATTTACGCGGTTCGGGTACGGCTTCATATTCATACGGACAATGTAAACAACCATTACCGCAGCAGTATCCTTTTTTTAAATGATAAGCTGCAGTAAAAACAAGAAATCCCTGTTCATTCAAATAAAAATCTTCGCCTGGTTTTAGTTGTTCATTCATCGTTGAATGTAATGATTTAATATTTGGGTTGGGGTTATACTGTCTCTTGAAGCGAACAATCGTATTAAATTAACCAAGTTGTACTTGGTCGCTTAACATCTTTTGTAATAATTCATCTTTATTCTCTAATGGCGCTTCCGGCAATGAAAATTGGATATAATGAATTTTCTGGCTCTGCGCAATGTCTAACTTTTCATAATGGGTTTGAATATTCAAACGTGAATCCCTATTTTCCAATGCATACACATCGTCACAAGTTTCCAAAGGCTGGATACCTGAATGGTTTAATGATAACAAGGTGAACGCATACAAATCTGGTGAGTCAGTTTTCAAATGAATTACACCACCCGGCTTCAGAATTTTTTGATACATGCGTAAAAAGCGTGGATGAGTCAACCGCTTTTTTGCTTTTGATGTTCTAAGCTGGGGATCAGGAAATGTGATCCAGATCTCATCCACTTCAGCCGGAACAAAATAATCGGTGATCATTTCTATTTGAATGCGTAAAAATCCGGCATTGTGCATCGATTGATCCAATGCTTTTTTGCTACCCAGATAAATTCGATTCCCTTTCACATCCACACCTAAGTGATTGCGTTCCGGAAACATGTCCGCCAAACCAATGGTGTATTCTCCTCTACCACATGCGAGCTCAATAACGAGTGGTTGCGGTTTTTGAAAAAAAGAGCTCCAATTGCCAGCCATATCTTTGGGATATTCTGCAACGTTTGAAAAGGATTTGATTTGACTAAATCTCAATAATTTCTTCTGTGCCATGATGTACAAAGTTAAGTACGACCTTCCTGCTTATTTCACTTTGAAGTTCCTTCTTGAACGCATATTTTTGGGATTTGTTTAAAATAATTTCAAAAAAATCTCTTTTTAATGAATATTTTCTCAAATTGCAGTTCAGTTTTTCAAAAAGAAAAAACATCACTATGGCCGGAAAAATGAATCTTGACAAATTGGATTTGCAGATCATCGAATCCATGATGGAAAATGCAGAGATATCCTACGCGGAGTTAGGCAAGAAACTTTTTGTAAGTGGAGGAACCATTCATGTCCGCATAAAAAAACTACAAGAATTAAAAATCGTCAAAGGAACCCGACTGAATGTTGATTTGAAACTCTTGGGGTATGACATCACCGCATTTGTTGGAATTTATTTAGAAAAAAGCTCTTTATATGATTCCGTTGCGAAAGACCTGATGAAAATTCCTGAAATCATCCGACTGAATTATATCACCGGCAACTACAGCATGTTCCTGGAGATAGTTTGCAAAGATATAGCACAGCTTCGTCACGTACTGCACGACGAACTCCAAAAAATAAAAGGAATCGAACGCACAGAAACTTTCATCTCATTAGAAGAAGGTTTCTCTAGAAATGTTCCAATCGTGCCAAGAAATTAAGTGATTCGAATCCTTCATTTCTTTAATAAGCTCCACACATATCCAATTAAGTCACATTGGTAAGAATACATCCATTCTTACCTCAATGTCCTTCCCTTCCATTTAAAACTTCCAATCTGACTTAAAACACCTGCAAATACAGTGTAGGCGATATGTAAGGGTTGTAAAAAAGGAAATAGTAAAAGTTTTTTTTGCAAATCATAAAATCGCGCAGCAGGTATCATCAATATCATCTCTGCGAAAATTTTTATAAATACAGATATCAATAAAACTTCGCAGATCAATCGCCAAGCCGGATTCCCTTGGAAAAAATAGACAGTAATCAACAAGCCCATCATCATCAACATTACATTAAACCCATAAACCAATACTAATACGGGAATCAAACGTCCGTCTTTATAATGTCGCGTTTTGGCTCCCCAACGAATACGCTGCCGAAAAAATTGAATCCAACCTATTTCCGGTAAAGTATCGACCACCACCGATTTCGACAGATGATAAATCACGCTTCGTTTGTTCTTTTCCGTGATCTTATGCAGTAAGAATAAATCATCGCCACTTGCCAAATGTTCGTTGCCGCTGAATCCACCCACCGATTCATAAGCTTTTCTTGTGTATGCCAGATTCGCTCCGTTGCACATCACCGGTTTTCCAAGACCTTGAAAAGCAGTCGTAATAATTTGCAACATTAAAAAATCAAGCGACTGAAACCAAGCTGAAAGACCTTTCCCACCTATCATTCTTACTGGCATCACCATCATATCAGGAGAAGATGTTTCATAACGTTCAACTATAGACGAAATCCAATCAGGACGCATGCTGCAATCTGCATCCGTAGTCACAATTAATGCTCCGCTTGTTTCACCGATCGCATAAGCAATTCCTTTTTTCTTTGGTGAAAGGAGTATTTCGTTTGTTTTCAAGTCAGACAAGCGTAATAATTTGATTCCCCGATCAGCATAGGCCTCTACCATGGAAGCCGTGAGATCTTCCGAATGATCATCCACTACCACTATTTCCATCAGATTTGAAGGGTAATTTTGTTTGGATAAACATGCCAACAATGGTCCGATTCGCTGCTCCTCATTTCTGGCAACCACTACCACCGTTACGGTTGTATTTCTTGGAAATTTTTTGGGGGATTCCCAGACATTAACGCGCTTCCATCCCAAACGGAATAATATCAACAATGCCATATAAAGCAAGGTGAACAGACATAATAGAAGATATAAAGTGAACATCCTTTGTGAGAGAAAATGATTATTCAAATTTATCAAATAACTACCTTTAAATGGAATTACTTTAATCATGCCGTACAAACAAGCTTTGTTCCCTTCTTTTATTATTTTTCTTTTAACGCTCTATGCTTCGAAGTTAGAGGCACAAACTGCACAGGATGTTTTTATACGACTGACCGAGCCACTGAAAGAAATGACCAATTCGGATACGGATTCCCGTTATATCATAGGAAGCACTTGCAAGACATGTTCGCTGCTCATTAACAATGAACCTGTTTCCGTATATGGTTCCGGTGCCTTTGTGTACAAAGCCAAACTAGACAGCGGACTTACCGATTTCGAGATAATCGCCACAGATGCGCAAGGAAAAAAGAAGACGAAAAAGATCTCGTTTTCATATCGCGCTCCCGCTCCTCCACAACCCACCAAAAACTGGACCATCGATCAGTTTCAGGTTTTACCCAAGGGAAATTGTTGGCTTAAAGAAAACGATCATATTTCATTCCGCGTGAAAGCCAAATCCGGCGGAAAGATAATCATTCAACCTTTCAACATAACACTCCACGAA
>JBILCT010000206.1:0-3410 GCA_044353025.1 Ferruginibacter sp.
AGACAACGCATATATCCAACCAGCTTGCATATGAAATGCTGATTGATTGGTGTGATTAAATACGAAACCTTCTACAAAGGTTGGACGCATTCTGCCGTCTTGTGGATTGATAAATGGAGTTGTTACGGATTGTCTCCCAAACACAATCGATGTTTTCCCTTTTTCAAAACGAGCATTCAATATTTCTAGTCTGCTCATGTTTTTTCGATTCCTAGGATCTGTCACATCAAACAATCCAATTTCATATCGATTGAATTGTTGGGTGATGGGATCCGGCTTAGACAAATCAGAGGAACCCAGATTGAACACGTGGGACCCCCCAATACTGAATTGAAAATGATGCCAAAACTTGGAATGAAAAACAGCAGAAAACGCAACACCTTGTGCCCAAAAGTCTGCCAGCGGTTTAATATTATCTGTAACGGAAGTGAATAAACGAACCTGACCGTGCATACTACCACTTCTCAAGGATTCAAGCAAAGTAGTATTGCTATCGAGCGTATTTTTTTCTTGAGCAGAGGCATGTTGTAAGCATATCAGCACTCCAATAAAAATCCATAGCGTTTTCACACGATTGAGGAATTTGTTCTAAATCCTTCCATCCATCAATGAGGAAGTTTGTCACGGATAAGTCCATATACCCATGTGCCCGAAATTGCACTGAGCAACGTAACAATCACCACCCATGATCCATTTCCGATTTGAGCATATAACGGTCCCGGACAAGCGCCAGTGATCGCCCAACCCAATCCGAATAACAAACCACCAATGACATTGCCTTTGTTGAAAGTTTTCGTTTGGATAACGATGGGTTCTCCGTAAATGGTTTTGATGTTAAATTTTTTAATTGCCCAGATTGAAATTATACCAACAACCACGGCGCTCCCAATGATACCAAACATGTGAAAGGATTGAAAGCGAAACATTTCCTGAATCCGAAACCAACTGATAATTTCTGCCTTGACAAAGATGATTCCGAATAGTAGTCCGACCAAGGTATATTTCAATTGATGATACCAACGGTGTGTCAGTTTACTTTCATTTACGCACATGGCGTCAGTTGACCGAATAGAATGATCCGTATTTTGATTGATTTGATTCATTATTGTAAATACTAAAGATTAAGGATAAAAGGTAAAATCCAATTGGCCATCACTATTCCTCCAATCATAAAACAAATTGTTGCTATCAGTGAAGGCCATTGCAGTGTGGAAAGTCCCATGATGGCATGTCCGCTCGTACAGCCTCCTGCATAACGTGTTCCAAATCCGACCAAAAATCCGCCAATGACCATCAGAAAAATTCCTTTAAAGGAAGTCAATGATTTCCAGCTGAACCAATCCGTTGGTAGCAGTCCATCGAAACTGGTCAATCCGTAACCTTTTAATTCGTTGACCAGGTGTTCATTCAATTGAATCGGAGCAGAGTTTTTCAACCAAATTGCCGCTATAATGCCTCCCAAAAATATTCCCAATACAAAGAACAAATTCCAAATTTCTTTTTTCCAATCATATTGAAAAAATGGAATTTTCGCAGGAGCGCAAGCTGCACAAACATGTCGGAATGAAGAGCTGATTCCGAATGATTTATTACCAATGATCAACAAGGCTGGAACGGTAAGACCGATTAAAGGTCCTGCCACATACCAAGGCCATGGTTGTGAAATCCAATCTAAAAACTGCATGTATAATTTTATTTATTAGTGACGAGTTGATTCACCTCCTGCCAAGTTCCTCCATTGTATACAGCAGGAATTCCCATTTGCTGCAATAAGCTCTTTGCCTGTGAACTACGCATCCCGCTTCTGCAGAATACAACCACAGATTTTTTATTTTTAAACTTACTAATCTGCTGCTGTAATTGGTCTAAAGGTATGTTCACCGCACCTGGTACAGAGCCACCGGAATATTCACCGGGCGTTCTTACATCCACTAAAAATGCACCTTCACGAATAACAGGTGTTAAATCTTCTGATCGGCCACCGCCAAATAATTTTTGTAAAAAATTCATATCAATTGGTTTTTCTTTTTAAATATGTTGTTTAATAACATTTAGCAGTCCGGCTTTGGGAACCATACCGCTTTGTCTCCATAATATTTCTCCTTTTTTGAAAAGGATAAACGTTGGAACACCTTGAATTTGAAAAGCTGCTGCCGCTTCAGGATTGGAATCGACATCCACTTTTAATATGGTTGCCTGTTCTCCTAATTCATCTTTTACATCTTTCAATACCGGAGACATCATTTTGCATGGTCCACACCAGGTCGCAAAAAAATCGACCAATACCGGTTTTTCTGATTGTATGATTTCTTGAAATGTCATGATGGATTATTTTTTTGTTTATTAACGGGAGTGAATGCGGAAAATAATGTTCCGCCTAACAGGGCACCATAAAGTGTACTGTTCAATGGCTTGGAAGTGATGGCACAAGTACCGCTGGAACATCCAATGAGTTTCCAGTAGAGAAATCCTGCTATTGCTCCCAATAAAGCTCCTAAAAAAACAAAGCGGTTATTTTTTATCCAACGCATGATGGTTTGTTTTTGGAGTTTGAATAGCGCAAGAACCTGTTGTGCAACACGGCGTTGCATTAAACAAAGTCAGCAATAACATAATCAGACTCAACCCTGCCATAGGATACATGGCCAAGGCAATGGATTGAACAGTTAATCCGATCCAAGCGATTGTTCTGATCCACTTCATAAAATTCCAACCTGTGGAAAGCGTTGATAAAAGAGCCATGGCTTGCAGATTATAATTATTACGATGAAAGATGATTTTTTTTATTGTTTCATCAATTTGCTTTGACAAACAAAGTCTGTTTTAGGGACTGCTGTTTTTGCAATGGCGTTGAAACCTCCGTCTACTTCCGTGAAATTTCTATACCCTCTTGCTTGCAAAATGGAAGCGGCAATCATACTTCGATAGCCCCCGGCACAATGCAGGAAAAAATGTTGTTGCGGATTGATATCGCGAATCCAATCATTGATATAGGCCAATGGTCGATTGAATGCATGATCTACATGTTCGGAAGCATATTCAGTTTCTTTCCTAACATCCACGATTTGATCTTCTTCAACATTCACTGTTTCTGCAAATTGTTGTGCAGTAATGCGATCAATCACATCGACTTGTTTTCCGGAGGCCAGCCAGGTTTGATATCCGCCTTTTAAATGTCCCAACACCTGATCAAATCCAACTCGACTCAATCTTGTGATGGTTTCTTCTTCTTTTCCGGGTTCTGTTACCAGCAACAAAGGCTGTTTTACATCTACAATCATAGAACCAACCCAAGGGGCAAAATCACCATTCAATCCGATGTTGATCGATTGTGGTACATATCCTTTGTAAAATTCGGCAGCAGGACGTGTGTCTAAAATCAATGCTTCTGTATTTTCTGCGGCGGCTTC
>JBILCT010000111.1:0-5128 GCA_044353025.1 Ferruginibacter sp.
AAAATATCAATCTGCAGATTGTTCTATGGGTATTCAATCACTTCAGCAATATTTAGATAAACAACCCAATGGAGCATACAAATTGGATGCTTATTTTTTCATGGGATTGTGTCAACAAAAAACCAAAGCATGGGACGCTGCAATTCAATCGTTTGAAAATGTTATTACAGCAGGCGTGAGTAAATATTATGATCGGGCTGCGCTTGAACAAGCACGGATAAATTATATCGAGAAAAAAGATTTTGAAAAATCCCAAAAAGGATTCGAATCCCTGCTCAATAATACGACAGATCCTGAGTATCGATTGGAGGCACTACGTGGATTAGTGCGTACTCAATATCAGCGCAAAGAAACAGTCAAGGCAATGCAGTCTGCGCGTGAATTACTGACCATGAAAGGCATCAGTACAGACGATAAATCCATTGCGAATCTGATGATTGGTCATGCACAATTATTGAATCAGCGACTAGATTCTGCGATTCAATCGTTCAAATCTGTTGTTCAATTGAATAAGGCATTGTGGGGGGCAGAAGCCAGATATCAATTGGCTGCCATTTATTTCCGCAACAACAATGAAACCTTGACTGAAAAATTCGCGATGATGGTTATTCAGGAAACCGGTTCTTATGATGAATGGGTGACCCGCGCTTATTTATTGTTGGGAGATCTTTTCTTGAAACAAAAGGATTATTTCAATGCAAAGGCCACCTTTGAAAGTGTAGCGAACAATGCAACTATTGAATCATTGAAACAAGAAGCAGTCCAAAAACTACAACAGGTGATTGACGCAGAAAAAAAATCATCCAAAATCAGTAACTGATGAAAACCAAAATATCCATGTTGAAAAACAGTTTAAGCCATACACTCACTATCTTCTTTTTATTGGGTTCTTTCCATCTTTTCGCACAACGTGATACAAGTACACCACAAAAAGTGACCATCGTATCATCCTACAAACCGGTCGTTCAAAAAGCTGCTAAAATTTTATTTTCCGGCTCAGCATTAACGCCTGATACCAATAAATATGTACAACCTTATCGCGTACCGGTTCAGAACCTCATGTATTTATATCAATCCATTTCCCTGAAACCATTGTCATTTACAACAGATGAACCTGAAAAAGAAGGGATAGATGGTTATGTACAGGCAGGGTACGGAAATTTGAATGGGGTATTGTTTGACGGACTTGTTTCATACGATCAACCCGAAGAATTCAGGGCATCCAGTCGGCTTCAATTTGAATCAGCCAAAGGGAAGCAATACCTTCAGCAATACAGCAGATTAAACTGGAGAACGGACGGACAATATCTGGCAGGATCGCATGTTATTGAAGGTAATCTTACTTTCAAACGAGACCAGTATTATTTATTTGGTTTTGATAGTTCCGTTCACCGTTATGGAAAAACAGAAACCAGTCAGCGGTTTCAACAACTTCAGTTTTCTTTTGGACTATATCAACCCACTATCAACGATTGGGGAATTGAATATCATCCTGAGATCAAAGGATCTTTCTTTTCACTGAACAATCGAATGAAAGAAAATAGTTTTTCACTTTCACTCCCATTCAAAAAAACAATCAATGAAAATCTGTCGTTCTCGTTGAATGGAGATTTTAATTGGACAGGTGTTAGTCAAATAGATGCAATAGGAGGAGCTTTCAAATACAAAAACCAATTGTATGAATTAAGTCCAAATGCAGCCTATCGATGGAAGAATCTTCAGACAGAAATTGGAGCGAATCTTTTTGCATCTCAAGGGAAACTTGGCTTGCAGCCCAGAATTCAGGCAAGCTATCCTTTGTTAAGCAGTAAATTGGTATTACAAGCGGGATGGGAGGGGCGTATCGATCAAAACACGATGGGAAATTTATCGGCGATTAACCCTTATCTCGCATCATTCAATCAGCAAAAAAACACAAGATCTGTTGAGTTGTTTGGTGGCGTCCGATCCTCTATTGGAAAACACTTAATGGTTTCTGCAAAACTGGGTTGGATACGATACAATGATTTCGCTTTATTTATTCAAGATACAGTCGTCAACTCCGATCGGAAAGCTTACTTGATTTCCTATGAACCCACGATGAATAATTTCCGTTTGCACGGGGATGTTTCGTATCGTTTAAGAGATCAGTGGGATGTTGGAGCCTCCATGAATATCAATGCATACTCAGGTCTGGATTCTAACAAGCGCGCTTGGAACACCATTCCGATGGAAACTACCATTCATGCCAATTGGAAACCTAACAAAAAATGGCAAGCGGGCATTTTGCTTCATTATTTTGCAGGTGGGAAATATTTGAAAGCAAACCAAGGAGAGGGAGATTTTCAAGGGGCAGCTGATCTTAATTTTTCGGTACGATACCATTTTTATAAAAACTGGGGCGCTTTTATAGAGCTAAATAATATCTTTGGAACCAACTACCAACGTTGGAACAACTATCCGGTGATGGGATTCCAGGCATTGGGAGGTATCAGATACAACTTCAAACCGTAATGGCCAATTTGCAATCTTTACTTCAATCGTTTCTACTTAGAAATCGATATTGTCCGCTACCGGGCATTGGTAGTCTGGTATTACAAATGCAATCTTCTCAATTGAAGGATGCAGGAACCTTAATTTGTGCGCCTGTTTATCAAATTTCCCTTTCACCGGAGGTGAAGCATTTGGAACCATTATTAAGTTATTTGACTTATAGCTTATTGGGGTCTAAAGAAGATGCACAAAAATTACTGCATGAATTTTGTGAGGGCCTGAAAAATGGGTTAGAAGCTTCTCAGAACTCATTCTCAATATTCGGTCAATGGATCAAATTATCGGATGGGCATATTTCATTTGTTGGAAACACCTGGCATCATGCAGCAGATACCAATGAATGGAGTATTCCGTTGGCGGTGCACGAAGATGCCGAACACCGCGTCAGGGTAGGAGAGGATGATCGAAGTTCAACGGAAATGCAGGAGGTTATTCAAAAGATCAAATCAGGGAAAAACAAATTCCGTTGGGTATCGGGAGTAATATTGATCACAATGATCATAGGCGTATTTACCTATTTATATTTTGCAGGGTTTTTAAATAGTCATTTCGGGTTGTTTAAAAAAGTTCAGCTTAATGACCCTCCAGCCACGTATCAATCGATTCCATAAACATGCGCATTCATCATACTACATGTCCTGCTTGTCAGGGTAAACGCGTTCAGCATAAATATGATATTCCGGATTATTCCGTGAGTAAAGAAGTATTTCCAGTTTGGATTTGTTTGGAGTGTAAACTGATGTTTACCCAAGATATTCCTGACGCTGAAACCATTGGCCCCTATTATCAGTCGAGTACCTATGTTTCACATACAGACACACGTGAAGGATTGGTCAATCGCTTGTATCATGTTGTCCGAAATTTCACATTAAACACCAAAAAAAAATTCATTTCCAAAAACACGAATCGCAAAACCGGTTCATTGCTTGATTTGGGATGCGGAACAGGTGCTTTTTTAAATGTGATGAATAAGTCAGGTTGGAAAGTAATTGGCTTGGAGCCTGATGAGTCTGCCGCAGCGATCGCCCGTCAACGTTCCGGATTACAAGTTGAAAATCCTGATACACTTCATCAATTGAATAGTGAATCATACGATGCAATCACCCTATGGCATGTGTTGGAACACGTACATACCCTTCAGGCGTATCTTCAAACCTTGCATCGCATTTTAAAGCAGGAGGGTGTTTTGTTTATTGCTGTTCCCAATCATACCTCACTGGATGCAAGACATTACCAGGAGGCATGGGCAGCTTATGATGTTCCTCGGCATTTATATCATTGGTCTCCGGAAAGTATGCAAACGATGCTGGAAAGATTTGGATTTAAACTCATTGCCAAACAACCCATGTGGTTTGATGCATTTTATGTAAGTATGTTAAGCGAACCATACAGACATGGCAGAAAAAATCTACTCGCCGCTTTTTGGACAGGCTTACGATCGAACCTAAATACTTTTATTCACAAGGATCGATGCAGTTCGTTGATCTATGTGATTAAAAAGGCTTAATTCAGAGTTCCGAGAGACATGCTGTTACTGCATGTTTTATTTCCGTTTCCGTCATTTGCTTGGGCTCGAAATGGAGTCCGGTCACTTTTTCATAAAGCTCAATGTAACGCGAACTGATTTCTTGAATCCATTCATCACGCATGGTTGGAACTTGTTGTCCTTCTTTACCCATAAAATCATTGGCTATCAACCATTCGCGCACAAACTCTTTACTGAGTTGCTTTTGTTTTTCGCCTTTGGTTTGACGATCATCGAATCCTTCTAAAATAAAATAGCGGGATGAATCGGGTGTATGAATTTCATCCATCAAGGTTATTACTCCATCACAAAGGCCGAATTCATATTTCGTATCGGCAAGGATCAATCCACGTTCAGCAGCCAAGGCTTGTCCACGTGCGAATAATTGCAACGCATAAGATTTTAATTGCTCCCATTGCGTATCTGTGGCCAGTTCGCGGGAAATGATTTCGGTAGGATCGATATCTTCATCATGACCTTCAGCGGCTTTGGTGGAAGGGGTGATGATGGGTTGCGGGAAGAAGTCATGTTCTCTCATTCCGTCCGGCATTTTTGCACCACAGAGTTGATGTTTGCCAGATTGATAAGTTCTCCAGGCATGACCGGTTAATGTGGCACGAACAACCACTTCAAGTTTGAAGGGGATGCAGGCTTTACCCAAACTTACATTGGGTGCAGGGGTTTGCAATAACCAGTTCGGACAAATGTCACGGGTGGCATTTAGCATATGGGCTGCAAGTTGGTTAAGCACTTGACCTTTGTAAGGGATGGGACTTGGCAGAATTACATCAAAAGCGGAGATCCTGTCACTGGTTACCATCACTAAATGCTTGTCGCCGATGTAATAAACATCTCTCACTTTACCTTGATAAAAGCTGGTTTGTCCGGGGAAACGATATATTGACATACTGCAAAACTATTCAATTCACACCGAATCAGTTCTTCGTACTTATCAACGGCAGGTGTGGATTGGGAAAAATAAAATTTCAGCAAGCAAACGACAATCATTATTTTGCTTGATATTTTTCACCAAACTAATCCATTATGAGAAAAATCACAGGCCTGATGGTA
>JBILCT010000112.1:0-5087 GCA_044353025.1 Ferruginibacter sp.
CCTGAATATCAATACCTGAATGAGCAAAAAAACGTTCGTCTTCTGTAGCAATAAGTGCTTCAACCACATTGGAAGAGATCTCTCCGAACTTTACCTCACTTCTGTTTTCTGCATAATATTTCCCCATGAGTTTACCATCTGCACTGATAATTTCACTCGCTAGATCTGCCTCTGGATTTTCAAGCTCCTGTATGGAAGGCATTCTTCCGAACAGCCCAAAATTTGCAGCAAGAAAAATGCATATAACCATTAAAATTCCAATAAAAAATACTTTCCAAATGATACGTACCGACCTACTGATTTCTTCCATGTTTGCTACTGTTTGATAAATTAAAACCGATCAGGATACTGCGCTTTTAAAAACAATTGATACTGTTCCATATCTTTTCGTTTTTGAAGCGAGTTAAAATTATCTGTATGAATGATGATAAAACTGTACTTATTGGCAGGCAGCCACGAGAACATCGATGATGTATTTTTTTTGAGCTTATCGAAATAAGATAAAGCATCTTCAGCATTTTCAAATTTCGACAAAACAAGCAGATTTCTTTTTGTATCGAATGTGTCTTTTTTTATTTGAATACTTGAGAAAGCATTGGATTGATTAAAGTTCTTCATCGCGCGTTGCGCTTCACTGACATACACCTGATCTACCTGGTTTAAAACCATCACCACCAGATGTTCTTTTCCGGATTGCCAACTGTAGCCTTGTTCTGATGATTGAGGGATTTTATTGAATGAACTATCCGTTTTAATTCGTTTATTGGTGTCCGTTAGTATGCTGTTTGGGAGTTTTGCAGGCTGGTCTCCTATACTTTTTCTGGCTACCCGTTTATTGTCTGATATAATGATCCGTTCATCCTCCGGCGATTTGGTTATTTGCAAGCCCTTCAGATATGCTTCAATTTCATTTCTTCTTTTCAGTACTTCTATCAACGCAGTCGCTTTTTGACTCAGCGGGGTTGTCGGATAACGATTCAACAATGCCTCTAATGAGGCGATTGCTTCGCTGTCTGAAGCACATTTAACAAAATAGATCGCCTCAATATACATGAGTTGTGGTGTCCAATATTGATCGCCATATTTACCATCTGCAACACGTTTAAGTTCCATGGCCTCTTCATATTTCTCTTGTGTAAATAATTGGTAAACACGTTGATATTCTTCGGATATCGCAGGATTGTTTTTTTCAGGCTGCAGTGAAAGCGGGTCTGTAATCGTTTTTAAAGCAATCGATGATGGAAATTCTTTTTCAAGTAAAGATTGATAATACAATGCTTTGGGAGTGTTACCCATTTTATTATAGCAGTAATATAAGCCCAAATAAATTTGTCCATCTTCCAATTGATTGGGGAACCGCTGAAGATAAAGTTCGTAGGTGTATATAGCCTGCAAATAATCTGCCAACTCATTTTGAAACAGTCTGGCCAGCTCAAACAAAGCAGCTGATAATCGATGATTGCTGCTATCCATCTTCTCTTGATTGGTGGGCAGATTCGCCATCATGTTTTCATAATTGTAAAGTTGACTGGAATCAGCAGCGGCTTGATCAGCCGGATCTGACGGAGATAGCGGATCCGCAGCAACTTGCATTTGCGCCATTGCTATGGCAGATTGACGTCTCCAATTGTCAACATTTTCTCTCTTCCCCCAACGCGATTTAAACTCATTATATCCTCTTGACTTGGAACTATTGTTGTAAAAATACCATTCCCCTTTTCCGGATGATCCAAAAAGATCAGCAGGCTCTGTATTGGAATTGGCACCGAAACTGTTCAGAAGTCCTCCCGAAGTATTTGGAAGTGCCGGATCATTGTCAATATCCTTCTCTCCTTTCTCTTTTCGCATCTTCCGAATCAATTTGCGGACAAACTTTTCCTGATCACCTGAGCTCATGGCAGCAATCATCTGTAAACTGTCTTCGTGCTGAATAATAGCTAATTGATCTGCAATTTTTCTGAGCGAGGCCTTTCTATCAGCTACTTCTACAGAGTCAGGTATTAAGGATGTTTCTGTGATATCCAAACTATCGTAATGATCTGCGGCTTTTTTATATTCTTTTTGACGATAAGCTATACGACCTAGTTCCAAGTGAGCTTGATTTCTGAACTTGAGATTGTCAGTATTTACGGACAGACTTTTTTCAAAAAATAAACATGCCGCGGATGTGTCATTTTTTTTCATGGTTAGTTGCCCGGCACTGTGGTATATGATATCTCTGTATGCTTCGTATTTGTCTTTTTTAGCCATCTTCACCAACCTGGCGATGTTGTTGTCCAGCTCTTTTATATTTCCGGAATTTCTCAACATTTTTGCGTTATTCAGGCTCGCATAAATTTCTATCAGCGGATTTACGGTTTTACGCGCTGAAGAAATATAGTATTCAGATGCTTTATCAAATCGACCAGTCATTTCATAAAGCTGAGCCAACAGATATCGCCAACGCGCACGATCTGCAGGCGATAATGCACTGGGCAAAGCTTTCTCCAGATAAACAGCTGCACTGTCGTACGCTTCTTGTTTATAGTACCAATAGGAAATGATTTGATTTAATTCCGGAATTAATCTTTTAGGCAAATTCGGATCTTCTTGCAGAATATTTAAAAGTCCAGCAGACTCCCCGTATTGATTATCTTCCAAATAGCTTCTTGACAGCCACAATAATGCATCGTTTCTACTGGGGGGAAGTGAAAAAATACGTTTGAAAATATTTCGTTTTTCAGGGTCTGCAATAGATAATTTTTTAGCATTATTTTCTTGATTGGTACCAACGATTCTATTATCATCCTCCCCTTTCTCGCGCGGAAAAAGATTGTAGTTAATGAATTGAAAGGTGAGTATCGCAGAATCAAGTACTTTACGATAATAATATGATTTGCCGATCAACAGATAAAGATTATCAACCCAGTCTGTTCTTAAATCATGCAATAATATCCCAGCCGTTGATTTATAGATGACAGAATCCAGTTCAACTTGCTGCGCAGCGGTTTGATCTAAATTGAATGGATAGAATGGAAGTAATTTCGAATAATCATCTTGTTGTTGTGATCTTGCCAAGTCGAGGACAAGACTGATCTTGTTATTCGCATTGAAAAAATAATTGTAGTGCGTTACATTGTTTTGCGTGAACCTGCGGAGTCGTGTAAATTTTTTATCACCTGTTCGTTCAGAGGGGAGCAACTTTTCTTCATATTCTGCCGGTTTTTTTTCTTTCCCAAACGGATCGAAAGTCCATGTTGGTTGAGCATATCCATGGAAAAAACAGGTAATTAGCAGGACGACAAAAATATAGTTCCGGATCGTAGGGGCGATCATGTAATTTCAGGTTATAAATTGCGGATAAATATCGGTTTTTTTAGCCGTTTCACAAGGGTTTTCTTTTCTTAACAAGGAACTTTAACTGTTTTGGATTTTAGCCTAAGATGGCTTACGAGAACTTAAATTGGACAGATTACATTAGTTTTACCTTTTTGTACGAGATTATGGATTTTAATGATGTGACCAAACCACTAAAAAGACTCAGGCATCACTACAGATTGGTAGTCATGAATGAAGATACTTATGAAGAAGTTGTCAAATTCAAATTGACGAGGGCGAGTGTATATATTACGCTGAGCACAATCTTTGTTGTGCTTGTTGCAGCAACCGCTTCTTTGATTATTTTTACTCCACTCAAGTTTTATTTGCCCGGTGTAGGTTATGGTAATGCCAAGCAGATAAAAGAATATCGCATCCTGAAACTTCGAACTGATTCGATGGAAAAAGCGATGCAACAACAAAGCTTTTATTTAGATCAGATAGACAAAGTCCTTCGTGGCAAAATGGTAACAAGAGATACACAATCATTACCCATGCCCAAGCTCGAAGATATAGATCAATAGATTTTTGAAACAACAAAATAAACGAGTATGTTCAACGGAAAAAACAATATGGAAAAAGAACGAGGTCCTGTTTCAATCAGCATCATCAGCGAAGATGCTGTAATCAAAGGCAACATTCAATGCATCGGAGATATCAGAATTGATGGGAAATTAGTAGGGAATGTGCAATGTCAATCCAAAATAATTTTAGGTGAGCATGGTGTTGTTGAAGGTGACTTGATTGGACAACATGCCGATATCTTAGGAAAAGTAATAGGTAATGTTCGCATGACCGGACAACTTAATTTAAACGGACAGTCAAGTATTCATGGAGACATACATGTAGCTAAATTAAAAATTGAAAGCACCGCCAGTTTCAATGGCAGTTGCACCATGGGCGGAAATTCAATTGCAGAAACAAAGCAAATTTCCGAGTTAAGCAATGCGTAAACCCGGAACAGAAAATCATCGCAATCGTTATGCCGGCTTGGCTTCGCAATGGGCCGTGGGCCTGAGCATCACCCTTTTTGGCGGAAAAAGACTGGACAGATATTTCAACTTTCAATCCCCAATGCTGACCTGGATCCTGCCACTGATTTTCATCGTGGGAATGCTTATAAAAATAATCTTAGAAACCAATCAAACAAAAAAATAGAATAAAAAGATGCTGAAAAAAATATGGCCTGTACATCTGGTTTTGATTTTGATGGCGATATTATTTGGCGCCATGTCGTCAATAAAAAATTTACCATTTCATGATTTTAAATATTTACAATTCACCAACTTGTTTCTTTATCTGATCGGCATCATTTCACTTTTTTTGCAAGACAAAGCGATTGGAGTTGACAATCCCAATATTTTTTTAAGAAGTGTTTTAGGAGGCACCATGTTAAAAATGTTTGGCATGGTCATTTGGATATTGGGCTATGTTATGTGGAAGCGGGAAGACTATGATGCATACGCTATTTTAGTTTCTCTTTTTGTATATCTGATCTATCTTGGAATAGAAGTATTCTGGATGATGAAACAATACAGAAAAAAACATGCCCAAAAATAAAGTTCCATTAAGCACACTTGCAGAATATATTCCTGAAAATACTTACGGGGCGGTAGAAATACTTTTAAATAAATACAGTGTTCAACTAACGGTAACAAGGAGCCGAGCTACGGTACTGGGAGATTACCGACCGGCATATGACAATAAAGGTCACAGAATAAGTGTAAATG
>JBILCT010000215.1:0-3333 GCA_044353025.1 Ferruginibacter sp.
CTAAACCCACCTTCTTCAAGACCTCCGTTGCGCGTTCGTACCTATGTTTCTTTGATACTCCACTGTAAACTAAAGGCAACGCTACATTTTCGAGTGCTGTCAATCGAGGCAACAGATTAAACTGCTGGAAAACGAATCCAATTTCTTTGTTTCTGATTTCCGCAAGCTCATCGTCGAGCATTCTACTTACGTCTTTACCATTCAAAACATATGTGCCACCTGTAGGAGAATCCAAACAACCTAAGATGTTCATCAGTGTTGACTTTCCTGATCCACTTGGGCCCATTAATGCGACATATTCATTACGCATGATATCCAGACTGATCCCCTTCAGTACCGGGAGTTCCTGTTTTCCAAGAAAATAACTTTTTTGGATTTGTTCCAGATGCAGGATTGAATTCATCAGTAGTTTCGAATTGAAAGGAGGGTAAAATTAGGTCTTTTTTATTTTGCTGTTCCCTGATTCTCATTTCATTTCATGCATGAAATTCAAATTGATGGAAATCTCGGATTGAATTCCTTGGATCCTGCTTAATTTTGCAGCATGTCTGCACAAACCCACCCTGAAAATCCCGGTACACCTGTCGTCATGAGCGGAATTCGCCCTACCGGCATGGTTCATTTAGGTAATTATTTCGGAGCGATTCGTAATTACGTTCGGATGCAGGATCTATATCCTTGTTTTTTTATGATTGCTGATTTGCATTCATTAACGACACATCCTGATACAAGTGAATTGAAATCACAAGTTAAAAGGACCCTAGCTGAAAATATTGCTTGTGGTCTTGATCCGGAAAAAGCCACCTTATATTGTCAGAGCCATGTCCGGGAAACAGGTGAACTTTACCTATATCTAAACATGTTGGCCTATAAAGGCGAGTTGGAAAAAACTGTGACGTTTAAAGACAAGGCCAGACAACATCCTGAGAATGTAAATGCCGGCTTATTAACCTACCCTGTGTTACAAACTGCAGACATTATCATGCATCGTGCCAGTTTGGTTCCGGTGGGAAAAGACCAAGAACAGCATTTGGAAATGGCCAGAAACTTCGTTGTACGTTTTAATCACCGTTACGGACCCGTTTTTCCGGAACCACATGCATTCAATTTTCAGGAAGAGTTGGTGAAAGTGCCCGGTTTGGATGGTAGCGGAAAAATGAGTAAAAGTGAACATGGTCAGTCTACCTTATATTTCGCTGATGAAGATGATGTAATAAGGAAGAAAGTGATGAAAGCTAAAACCGATGGCGGTCCTACCGAACCCAATATGCCCATGCCCGATTATATTCAAAATCTTTTCCAATTAATGGAACTGGTTTCTGATCAAAGCACAACTGAAAAGTTTCGAACAGATTACAATGTCTGCACGATTCGTTATGGAGACATGAAAAAACAACTGGGAGAGGATATGGTGAAATTTATGTCTCCCATTCGAAATAAAACGAATGAAATTCTGGCGAATGATGAATACCTGGTAAAGGTTATGAAAAATAGTGCTGAAAAAGCCAGCGAAAGCGCTAGAAAAACCATGGAAATGGTTAGACAGGCAGTTGGATTGAATTATTATTAAAAGAATACGTTACAATTTTAGATTATTCTATACATTCGCCGTCTAACGAATAAATGCAGTATGGCCAAGACCAGAAAGATTAAGCATGTGGCAATAGCAGGTAACATAGGTGTTGGAAAAACCACCTTGACCGAGTTATTGAGTAAACATTATAAATGGATTCCTCAATTCGAGGATGTAGATCATAATCCATACTTGAATGATTTTTATGAGGATATGCCTCGTTGGAGTTTTAATCTTCAGATATATTTTTTGAACAGCCGCCTCAATCAGTTGCTGGATATACAAAGGGGAACGGAAACAATCATACAGGATCGTACGATTTATGAAGACGCAAATATTTTTGCGCCCAATTTGCATGACATGGGATTGATGGGAAAGCGTGATTTTGAGAATTATTATCAGTTTTTTGAAACTCTCAAATCCATGGTACAACCACCGGATTTATTGATTTATCTAAAAGCATCTGTGCCAACTTTGGTGGGTCAGATTCAAAAAAGAGGAAGAGATTACGAAGAGAATATTCGTTTAGATTATTTAAAAAAGTTGAATGATTTATATAACAACTGGATAGATCAATACAAGGAAGGTCCACTCTTAATTATCGATGCTGATTCCAATAAATTCGGCGAAAAGGAGGAAGATTTAGGGGATATTATCGCCAAAATTGATGCTAAATTATTTGGACTCTTCTAGTTTTTTATTCTATCAGGTGATTCTTCATGGCGTAGAAAACCAATCCAACAGAATTTTTTACGCCAAATCTTTCCATCAGTCTGTCTTTAATGGCCTCAACGGTTCTTGGACTAATATCCATTTTTTGAGAAATTTCAGTAGCTGTATTTTCCATACAAACCAGCGTTAGTACTTCTTTCTCCCGATCACTTAAAACAATTTCACTGGAGAGGGTTGGATTGAATTTTTGTTTTGCATAGTTTTTTTTCAGCAACACTTTATTAACGAACGGATTCAGATAAAATCCGGTACGCATCACATCCATGATGGCTTTTTTGATTTCCGCGGGATCCGTACTTTTTAATAAATAACCGGCAGCACCGCAATCCATCAAGTGACCCACGAATCTTTCATCTTCGTACATGGTGAGTATAATCACACGAACGGAAGGATGATGCTTGGTGATCAGCTTGGTAACTTCAATGCCATCTTTCATAGGCATTTTCAAATCACACAAAAGCACATCAGGAAGCGCTAGATTGACTTTCTCTAATACCTCTCCTCCATGATCTGCTTCCCAAATAAATTTGATGTTGGTATACACCCGCATAGAGAGCGTAACTCCTTTTCTAAAAAGTTTATGATCATCAACAATGGCTACGCGAATGATGTTTGATTCACTCATGTTGGGAAACTAAGATGGGCAATTTAGGAAGAAACGTTGGAACAGTGAATTAGACAGGTAGAATCTTAGGTACTTCAATGGTTACTTTATAGTAAGTCTGACTAGGATCAATTTCAAAAAAGATATCGCCGTTTAAGACTGCAATTCTACTCGCGATGTTTTTCAAACCTAAACCATGCGAAGCTTTGTTAAGTCTTTCAAAATCTGCATGTACAATGCCATTTCCGTCATGGTGAATACGAAAGAACATTTTTTCAGCGTTGGCGTTTTGAGTGAGATGAATAAATCCGGCAGAACTATGCTTGAGGACATTGTTTACGAGTTCTTGTATGATTCGGAAAACCAGTAATTCCTGCTCCACTTTTAATCTTTCACGATAATCATGAAAACGGGCTGTAGCATT
>JBILCT010000114.1:0-5059 GCA_044353025.1 Ferruginibacter sp.
GAGATAAAATGGTGGCGTTGTATAATTATCTGACCGGACAGGAGTTTGTTGGGAACTGGTCTGCCATACGTGATGGGTTTCGTAATCTGCGCAATCTATTACAAAAAGAGCGGGAGGATTTTGAGCGTAACTGGAAGAAGAAGGAAAAGCAATTGGATTTGATCATTCAAAACTCACTTTATATCAGTGGTTCTATCGAAGGGATTTCCGGCATGGAAAACATCAATATGCAACTTAGTGAGGATGCCCATGAGCAGTTGCCTGAGGATCAGGATGGGACCCAGTAATCAAGCTGATCCATCCGTTTTTGAAAGCGATGCTCTGAGCATGTAATGGAATTATAACTCCGGTTTTGTCTGATAAATTTAGTGTCGTTGATATGCGTTTTTCCGTCCACGTTAGCTCAGTGAGGATAATTTGTTCTCGGAAACGCAACCCTTTTTCACCCCGCCATTTGTAGGCGGCTTCTTTGATGGTCCAGACGAGGAGCGGGAAATCTTTTTTTGGTAAGAGCGTTTTTTCGCTCAAGCGATTCAATTCATGGTCAGCAATAAATTTTGATTGGATGCTCGCAGCTTTTTCAACATCAAATTCAATATCTATACCAACCGGTTCATTGCTGCCTATGACCACAACAAAATTTCCACTGTGTGCGATGGAAAAATGAAAGGAAGCGTTTTTGTATACGGGTTTCCCTGATGCTGAAATAAGCAGATCTTCAAATTGTATATGAGGATAGATTTGTTTCAACAGAAATCTTCCGGCCAAATGGGCTTTTTTTCTTTGCGGGTGATTGATGTGGGCTGCTTGATGCGTTGCATGTAGAAAAAAATCTATGGGCTCATTGGTTTCCCAAATGGCCATTTGAGTGTGTTCGTTGATATTTTGTTGAAAAACCAAGGGCATGTAAGCAGAAATAAAAAAGCTTCGAAGGAAGAAAAAATTACTTTTACAAATTAACGTACAATACTTCGAAAAATGATTTTAAGCGACCAACGCATTCTGGAAGAGATGCAAAAAGGAACCATCGTCATTCAACCTTACGAACGCAATTGTTTGGGAAGTAACAGTTATGATGTGCATCTCGGCGCCCATTTGGCTACTTATGAATCGTATGAGCTGGATGCCAAGAAACACAATACCATCACTCACTTTGAAATTCCTGATGAAGGAATTGTATTACAACCTGATAAGTTTTATCTGGGTGTAACAGAAGAATACACGGAAACTCATGCACATGTACCTTTTTTGGAAGGGAAGTCTTCTACGGGAAGATTAGGTATTGATATACATGCTACCGCCGGAAAAGGAGATGTTGGATTTTGTGGTAACTGGACGCTGGAAATTTCAGTGAAGCAGCCGGTGCGGGTTTATAAGGGGATGCCTATCGGTCAGTTAATTTATTTCCCCGTTGAAGGTGAAATTGAAGTGAAATACAATCAGAAACAGAATGCCAAATACAGCGGACAGCCCAATCGTCCAGTGGAAAGTATGATGTGGAAGAATAAGTTTTAGTTTTTGACCGCTGACTCTTTTTTCTTTACATAAGCCAGCCACAATCCAACTACATCCGAGTAACTATTCAACCCGCGTTTTTGACCTTGTTTAATCAGGAATTGATGGTATATCGCACTGACCAACGGTTCAAAAAAACTTTTGTTCTTTAACAGAAAATTTTTATAGGTGATCAGATCATGACGAACCCCGGTATTCAAATTTAGTTGAATCGATTTAGCCAAGCTTGAATCGAGCGCATAGAGCGCCGAATGGGTATACAAGTAAAAGTGAAAGGCCGCAGAATAACGCAATGTCGGATTTTCAGAACGATCAGCAATTACCAGTCCCAGCAAATTGGCCTCTTGTTCACGTGCTATACCTAATTGGTGGGCGATTTCATGGGTAGCAACAAAGGGTTTTAAAAACTCAGGAATTCCATCGTTCACTTGAGCTTCGCCGGTCCATGGATTGTAATACCCAGATATACCCCATGAATTCATGAGCGGACTCCAAAGTGATTTTTTGATGGAGGTAGGTGAGTAGCCCCGAATGAAAGGTGCATCTTTGATGTTGCTTTGCTCTGAAAATGCATTCGAGGCTATGGTTGCCCAGTTTTCTTTGGAAGTTTTTTTTGAATCAATGGTTGTTTTCAACTGATTCAAGTCGGACACCAGTATCTGATTCAGCTCCAAAAGTTCACTCTTGCCATATTGTATCAGTGGGAGTTGCCATTTTTCGGTGAGTCCAACCTGCTTATACTGAAGCCCCCAAAGCAGCGTATAGGAGAACCAAGTCCAACCGACCAAACAGATGGGTAATCTCCATTTCGCCGACCAAGTTTTCAGATAAAACCAATTGAACAGGATTTTGAACAATCCATATGTCATTAAAAGTGCGGTTAAAAAATAAAGGCAATCACCCACACTGAATGGTATTTTTCCCAATAAAAATCGCAGGGACAGGCTGATGGATGGGAAAATCCTCGTTCCGTAGATGGGTTCAAGAAAAAAACGGAAAGAAGATAAAATATATAGGATGAAAAGAAAAAGGAATGGGGCGATTTCTTTGCGGTATTCGCGGATAAGTGAGCCAAATCTTTCCAGAAACATGGTTGCAAAATAGCATTCTGTTGCTCGATTAACCATAAATCATCGAAAAATTCGGTAATTAAATCCAAATCATTCCCATTTTTCAGGAAAATAGTGTAGTTTTGCCCTCCCTTAAACAGAGCGTCATGGCGAATAAGAGGACGTACGAATTGGCATTTGTGGGATTGAAACAAGGTATTCACGAGTTCGAATACGCGCTGGATAAGGAGTTCTTTTCAGAAAGAGGCGCTACAGATCTTCCACCAATGAGTGCTCAGGTCCGATTGAACCTGGACAAACATGTGGGGTTCATGATGTTGAAATTTGAGGTAAGCGGACAAGCAGCGGGTCATTGTGACCGATGTGGAAACCTATTGCAGCTTGAGTTATGGGATGATTTCAACATGGTGGTCAAATTGGTTGAGCATCCTGAACAAATGAACAATCAGGAGGAAGATCCGGATGTGTATTACATTTCACGTACCGAAAGTCATCTCGATATTGAGCCCTGGCTGTACGAATTTGTAATGTTGAGCATCCCATTGCAACAGGTTTGTCCCACTGACGATTCAGGTCATTCCACCTGCAATCCCGAAGTGTTGGAAAAACTGGAGAAAATGAGACATGAGCAGCAGAAAGAATCTGCAAACTCGATCTGGAAAGGGTTGGATAAATTCAAAGAGAATTAAATTAAATAAGGAACATTCATTTTAAAAACAAAACGTCATGCCAAATCCTAAACGGCGCCATTCACAGCAACGCAGTGCCAAAAGAAGAACGCATTATAAGGCATCAACTCCAACGTTGAGCATTGACCCAACGACTGGTGAAACACATGTCCGTCATCGTGCACACGTTAGTGAGGGTAAACTTTACTACAAAGGAAAATTGGTTGCTGAAAAAGCACCATTGAAAGCATAATCTTTTAATTCGTTCATTTTCCAAAATCGTGGTCATTTGTATGTATCACGGTTTTGGATTTTTCATTTAGATAAGATGATGTTTCGTATCGGATTAGACATGATGGGTGGGGATTTCGCTCCCGACGAGGCAGTAAAGGGGATTCAAACATATCTGAACGCCTTCCCCGAACACGTACAAATTGTTTGTTTCGGTGAACAAAATGCTGTGCTTGCATCATGTAAACAAAATAATTTGGATGCCAGTTTGCTTGAATTGGTGCATACTACCCAGGTGATAGAAATGAACGAGCATCCAACCCGTGCCCTCAAGGAAAAATCTGATTCTTCCATCGCAGTTGGTTTTCAATTTCTGGCCGAGGGTAAAATTGACGCATTTATTTCCGCAGGTAATACAGGTGCCATGATGGTTGGATCATTGTTTAGTATCAAAACCATTGATGGGATCATTCGCCCAACCATCGGCGCATACATACCAAGGGAAGACGGAACATTAGGATTGTTGCTGGATGTAGGATTGAATGCAGATTGCAAACCGGAACAGTTGAATCAGTTTGCCTTACTCGGATCTTTGTATGTAGAGCAAGTAATGGGAACCAAAAATCCTAAAGTTGGCTTGATCAATCTGGGAGAGGAAGAAGGGAAAGGAAATTTACTGACGCAATCGGCATACGCTTTGCTCAAATCCAATGAAAAAATTAATTTTTCGGGCAACATCGAAGGACGCGACATTCTCTTGAACAAAGCAGATGTCATGGTTTGTGAAGGTTTTACAGGAAATGTTGTATTGAAAATGGCGGAGAGTGTTTATGATATTGTAAAAAGGCGACAAATCAACGACGACCACTTCAATCGTTTTGATTTTGAAATGTATGGCGGTGTTCCTGTTTTGGGTGTTTCAAAACCGGTCATTATTGGACATGGCATTTCACATCAATTGGCGTTTAAAAATATGATCGTGAATGCGGTTAAAATGTTGGAAACTGGCTTGATTGATAATATTAAAGCACATTTTCTTCAAGAAGTTCAATAAATTTATCCAATAAATATTTTCATATGAAAAAAATTATTTCTGCCTTTTTCCTTGTATCAGGCTTTGCCATTCTTTTGTACAGCTGTAAGAAAACACAGACAACACCTGTTGATCCATGTGCAGGATTGTCAATCACATTAAATGCCACATCTGTCAATCCTTCGGCTGCAGGTCAAACGGATGGATCAATTTCTGTATCAGTTTCTCCCACCGGAACTTATACATACAGTATCAATGACGGGGCTTTTCAATCTTCCAATAGCTTTAATAATTTGGCAGCAGGTACATATTCCATCAAAGCAAAAAATGCGGATGGTTGCTTGAGTGCAAGCACGTCTGTTACGCTAACTGCTGGTGCAGTTGATCCTTGTGCGAGTGTGAATATTGTTATCACACCAACTGTGACCAACGCGAATGCTTGCGCAACCAATGCCGGAAGTATCAGCATCTCAGCCACCGGATCAAACGGGTTTACCTACCAAAATGGAAATGGAGCGTTCCAAGCGAATAATGTATTTAAT
>JBILCT010000115.1:0-5058 GCA_044353025.1 Ferruginibacter sp.
AGCTTCATATCGTATGCCTCTTTCACTTTCATCTTGAAGTTAGCATAGAGTTTCACATATTCCCTGATTGAATTTTCGCGTTCAGCATTCGAGGATTTGTTTTTATTGTATGCATTTAAAAACTCCTCTTTCGTCACGGAATAACCTCCATATGAAAAAAGCGTTTGTGCTTGAACGTTATTTTGTTTGAAACCGATTATCAGAACAAGGAAATAAACACGGAATAGCTTCATGGATTAGATGATTAATCTTTTTTAGTATTCAATTTCGCTTTGATCAATTCATTCAATTGATCTACCCCCAATTTTTTACCAATGATTCTTTTTTCATTATCCAGTAAAAAGATCGTTGGTGTTTGGATTACATCATATAGCTGACGGAAACTTGGTTTTTGCGTATCGGAAACGATTTTTTCCATCTCTTTGGTTTCATAAACGTGTACCCAATCGTCCAGCTTTTTTTCTTTGACGAAATTAACCCACTCATTTTTCTTGTCGTTGTCAGACAGCACAGAATATACTTTGAGTCCTTTGGCTTTCCAGTTTGCACGATAGATAGAATCAATACGTGGAATTTCTTCTTTACAGTGACCACAGGTAGGATCCCAAAATACAACCAAGGTAAATGCAGCGGTTACACCATAGAGTGTTTTTCTTTTTCCGGTGGAATCTACCATCTCGAGGTCCGAGGCCTTGATGCCAATCAGATTGCTCATTTGCATGTATGCTCTACGGGAAATGGTTTCCATCTGCTTTTCGTTGAGCCAGCTGGTTAAGCCTTTGCTGTGGTATTTTTCAAACAGATGAACAAACACCGCATCTTGGCCCATGAATTTTGGATTGATATATTCGTCGGTGTACCAGTTCAGCAGGAACTTATACATTTCAGGAGCATTGCGGGCAAAAAGCAATTTGTAGTCAATATCCTGAATGATACTGTCTGCAGATGGAGGTAACAGTTCGCGGTAGTATCGTTCCAATTTGGGGAGGAAGAATGGCGTACGTAAAACGCGATCGTCCATGAAAGTGACACCGTCCCAAAAATGTTTTTTGTAATGTTGATAATTATCGATGGTGTCTTGACGGGTAATAGGTTTTTTAATGAGGACATCCGGATCCTTCATTGCATAAAGCATTGCAGTCATCATGCCATTCGGGAAATTTTTCATCAGCGAGTCTCTGTAGTCATTGAGTTCTTTGTTGTACACATTAAATTTTTCAAGGTGCATGGCTGAATCTTCCGCAGTGCGTGATGCCATATATGCTTGTCTTTCTCCTTGAAGTTGACCGCCTTTAATTGAAACGTATTTCTGATAATCGATGAACTGCGTATTTTCAGGAGTACCTTTGATGATATATTCAGGAAGTGTATTGGTGTCAGCTGATAGCGTGATGTCGGAATCATTACTGCTGATGAAAAAGTCGAAAGTTTGTCGTTTGCCGGGAAAAACGATGGCATAGATACCGCCTGGAGAGGTTTCTCCGCTTTTAAAAATGGCCGTTCCATCGGGACGCATCGCTGCTGAATCTTCAATGTTCAGGTTTTTGCCCATGTGAAAGCACAAATAAGCGATACCTTCTTTGTAACTGTTGGTTTTGAATTTGACGGTGAACTTTGATTTTTTTGGAGTGCTGGATTCAGAAACAGTACCGGTTAATGACTTATTTGCGGGCGCAGGTTTTCTTTGTGCTTGCACAAATGTGGAAATAAGCAGCGTGAAAAAAAGGATGGATTTCTTCATATAGATGTTAAATAGCGTTCAAAAATTATTCAAATAGCGTAGTTCTTTTTTATAAAAACAAGCAGGATGCTCAAATTTACAATTCATTTACCAATGGTTATTGACTGCCAAGGGGTTAATTTTGCGCGATGCGTTCAAAAAGAAAACATCCGTTGCTTGAATCAGTTCGATTAACCGACTATGCTGCGGAAGGAAAAGCCCTGCTTCGTTTAGATGGAAAAGTGATCTTCGTTTCGGGCGGAGTACCCGGTGATTTGGTAGATGTTCAGCTCTCCAAAAGCAAAAAGGATTGGGCAGAAGGCAGGGTCGTTCAATTGATTGAACCGTCTCCTGATCGTGAAATTCCATTCTGCCAGCACTTCGGAACCTGTGGCGGCTGCAAATGGCAAATGCTTCCATATGCTAAACAGCTGGCGTATAAACAACAGGAAGTTGAGCAGAATTTACGTCGGATCGGAAAAGTGGAACTGCCCGAAATTATGCCTATTCTGGGTTCCGATCAAACCCGGGAATACCGGAATAAACTGGAGTTTACATTCAGTACGAAACGGTATCTGACGGAAAAGGAAATTCATCTGGAACAACCGCTGCCTCAGTCTCCGGCATTGGGTTATCACGCGCCTCGCCTATTTGATAAGGTCATTGATATCACGGAGTGCCACCTTATGGATTCCGTCAACAATCGAATTAGAAATTCCATTCGTGATTTTGCAATCGACAATGGTTATGCATATTATGATATCCGGGAACATACCGGATGGTTACGTAACATCATCATTCGTTTTACGACGGAAGGTGGATTGATGGTAAACGTATGCATCAATCATGAGGATGAGCCGGCGCGGAAAGCGTTGCTCGACCATCTACTCGCTTCTGTTCCGGAAATAACTACACTGCTTTATACAATCAACCCTAAATGGAATGATACGTTGCAGGGATTGGATCCTGTAGTTTATCACGGGGAGGGTTATGTGACGGAAGTATTGGGGGGGAAACGTTTCATCATCGGACCAAAATCTTTTTTTCAAACCAATAGTAAACAAGCCGAAAATTTGTATGAGGTGGTTCGATCGTTTGCAGGATTGACCGGACAGGAAATCGTATATGATTTGTATTGTGGTACAGGAAGTATTGGTTTGTTTGTGAGTGATGGTGCAAAAAAGATCGTTGGTGTTGAAGTGGTGGAAGAAGCCATTGTGGATGCTAAAAAAAATGCGGCGTTGAATAACATCGACCATGCTCATTTTTTCGCGGGGGATGTGATTAAAATTTGTGACGATGAATTTTTTAACACGCATGGCAAACCGGATATCGTAATTACAGATCCGCCCAGAGCGGGCATGCACGAAAAGCTGGTGCAAAAATTATTGGATATGGAAGCGCCGCGCATGGTTTATGTAAGCTGTAATACGGCAACGCAGGCGCGCGATTTATCACTGCTTTCGGCAAAGTATCGGATTGAAAAGGTTCAACCGGTTGATATGTTTCCGCACACGCATCATATCGAGTGTGTGGTATTGCTCACTTTACAAACCCCGCTTACTCCCTAACTTTACCAAATGGAAATAGGAAGCCGTTATCACCGCACCGCACCCGTTGTCTGGAATCTGATCATTATCAATGCACTGGTTTTTTTAGCCCAATTCGTTTTTGGCGGATTGGAAGATCTGAGTCCGATCAACGATTGGTTTGCGCTGCATCATTACCGTTACGATGGTTTTCGTGTGTATCAACTGATCACACACATGTTCATGCACGGTGGTTTTTTACATCTGCTTCTTAATATGCTTGGACTTTGGATGTTTGGCAGCATGATGGAACAGGTTTGGGGATCCAAACGTTTACTTGTTTTTTTTCTGATCTGTGGCGTTGTTGCCGGGCTAACACAAATGGGAAGCTATGCTTATACATTTTGGAACATAGATCATAGTTTATTATCAATACAAGATATAGATGCTTATCAACAGCTGCTTGGTCAGAATGCAACTGTTGGTGCTTCCGGCGCCATCATGGGTATCTTGGCAGCTTATGCATATACCTTTCCCAATACAGAATTGTTTATCATGCCCATTCCCTTTCCCATCAAAGCCAAATGGGCGATTGTTGGGATCATTGGATTGGATTTTTTAGGCGGCGTGATGAATTCTGCTTCTGATAATGTGGCACATTTTGCGCATATCGGCGGGGCTTTGTGTGGACTATTCATTGTATTCACTTGGAATCGTAAAAACAAAAAACGGTTTTATTGATATGGGAGAATCGGAACGTTACATTGATTATAAACATCAGAAAAGAAAAAGTTCACTTAGTGATCGTTGGGCAGGGAATGCCACACTGGGTTTGATTTTGCTGAATGTTTTGTTTTTGGTGACGCTGATGTCTATCAAAGTAGGATACCAGGTTGGAGAACATCCGGAATCGTCTTTTACAGATTCCATCATAAAATATTTGGTACTCCCCGAATCTTTTTCTGCATGGATCGATCGTCCATGGACCATCATCACTTTCATGTTTACCGGATCAGCATCTCCCATGTTTGCCTTATTGGCCAATTTGTTTTGGTTGTATGTTTTTGGAGATCTGTTACGCAAACAGGGAGGTAATGAATGGGTTGTTCCGATTTATTTGTATGGTGGTCTATTGGGAGGATTATTTTTTATGATGGGGAATATGTTTTTTGCCGGAACAGGTACCGCTCAGTTTTTGATGGGATGCGGCTTGCCTGTAACGGCTTTGGCCGCTTCCTCATTAAATTGGAGTCCTACCTATCGCATGCTTACTCGTCAGGGTGAAGGGTATGGCGTTCCGCTTTGGGTTGTTTTTATCATTTGGTTGGTACTGGATGGTATGACATGGATTGGAAGGGCACCCGGATTTTGGTTTGCACATGGAGGCGCGTTGCTTACCGGATTTTTATACACAGTCCTTCTGAAAAAAAGCTTGGATCCGGGACGATGGATGATTCGGCTGTATCGTTGGTTTATGCAAGCTTTAAAACCCGCACCCAAAGAATCGATGAGCCAAGTTCGTAACCGCAATTTTTATCAAACCGGAAATCGTCCTCCTTACGTTAGAAAACAAACGATCAATGAAACACAAATTGATCAGATATTAGATAAGATCAATGAGAGCGGTTATAACTCATTAACTGAGGAAGAAAAAATGATACTAAAGCGCTCCTCCGAAGAAAATTGATATCAGTCTATTCTTTTTTATCCTACTCTTTTCGTGCTTATCTTTAAAATATGGGATGGCAAATTTTACGTAAGACAACAAAATGGGGGATGTTGATTTTACATCTGTTTTTCACTTTGTTG
>JBILCT010000116.1:0-5051 GCA_044353025.1 Ferruginibacter sp.
CAAAGAAAAATGATGACTTAAATATCCTTGTAACCGTCAATGTGAAAGCAAATCCTGCGTGTAAAATATTTGTTATACTCGACGAGGAAACAGGTGATATCATCAAAGGTCAAGGTAATGGAAATATTTCCGTGAGCGTTGGAAACATAGAGCCCCTTAAAATCCGTGGTAATTACGAATTGACAAAAGGAGAGTATACATTTAATTTTCAGACTTATTTTAAAAAGCCATTTATTCTGAATCGGGGAACCATTAACTGGAATGGCGATCCTTATCAGGCGATCATCAATATTGATGCAGAGTATGTTGCAAAAAATGTAGATATCAGTCCACTTTCGTCTACCGGAGGTTTTGTTCAAAAAGAAGACGTTACAATCATTGCGCATCTGAGTGGAGTTCTTCAGAACCCAACGGTAAAATTTGATATTACCTTGGAAGACAGAAGCGAATCAAAAAGAAATGATGTCATTGTAAAGCGAATGGCAGATTTTAAAAACGATGACAATGAAATGAACAAACAAGTAGCCAGTTTGCTACTATTCAATACCTTTTTAATTGGGAATCAAAACTTCCTGAGTCAGGGCAACGCAAGCACACTTTTCACCAATACAATCGGTGGTGTAGTCAGCAATCTACTTACCTCATTTTTCAATCGAGAATTGGAAAAAGCGACCAAAGGAGTTTTATCTACCTATATCGATATTAATCCAACGCTTAACCTGGAACAAAATGCCTCTCAACTGCAGGCAAATATTCGTGCCGGATTGAAGATTTTGTTGGATAAAAGACTGCAAGTGTTGGTTGGAGGAAACTTGGACTACAACAACCCGATATATACACAGCAATTAGAAAGAAGAGGATTATTAACGCCAGATATTACCATCGAATGGCTAATTAATAAAGACGGAACGCTTCGAATTGTTGGATTCAACCGAAGTAGTATTGATTTTTCTTTAAGTCAAAGAAATCGTTCGGGTTTGCGATTGTCTTACCGCAAAGACTTCAACCGCTTGGTTGATTTGTTTTCAGGCAAAAAGCAATAATTGATTTCCGATCATTTGTGACCTAAAATCATGTGGCCCAATTTATCCCGTTTGGTTTTCAGATATTGTTCGTTGTGAATATTGGTAGATATTTCGATGGGGAGTGTTTCTACCACTTCCAATCCATATCCTGATATACCCGCACGTTTTCTAGGATTGTTCGTGATGAGTTTCATTTTGGAAACATCCAGTATTCTGAGTATTTGAGCGCCGATTCCGTAATCACGTTCATCCATGCCAAAACCTAGTTCCAGATTGGCTTCAACGGTATCCATACCCTCTTCTTGTAACTTATATGCCTTTAGTTTATTGACCAAACCAATGCCTCTTCCTTCTTGGTTCATATAGAGGATAACTCCTTTTCCGGCACGTTCAATCATTTCCATGGCATGATGTAATTGATCGCCACAATCGCAGCGCAATGAACCCAGAATGTCACCGGTCATGCAGCTACTGTGCACGCGAACCATTACCGGCTCATCTTTTTCCCATGTTCCTTTTTTCAATGCCAAGTGAGTTTCGCCGGTTTGCACCTGATTGAAAGCAATCAGTTCAAAATCGCCATATTTGGTTGGCATTTTCACACGTGCTTCTTCCTGCACCAAACACTCTGTTCTTAATCTGTATGCAATCAGATCTTTAATGCTGATGATTTTGAGATCATGCTTCTTAGCAATTTCCAATAACTGTGGCAGTCTGGCCATCGAACCATCCTCATTCATGATTTCCACCAATACCCCTGCCGGCTCCATGCCTGCCAAACGTGCTAAATCAACCGTTGCTTCCGTATGCCCTGCTCTTCTGAGCACGCCCCCTTTTTTTGCTCTCAAAGGGAAAATATGTCCGGGTCTTCCCAAATCCTCTGCTTTGGTATTTTGGTCAATCAATGCCAGGATGGTTTTGGAACGGTCTTGCGCTGAAATTCCCGTAGTACAACCATGTCCGATTAAATCAACACTAACGGTGAATGCAGTTTCATGCATTGAGGTATTGGAAGAAACCATCGGTTGAAGATCCAGTTCCTGACAGCGCTCTTCGGTGATGGCTGCGCAAATCAAGCCTCGTCCATGAATAGACATAAAATTAATAACCTCAGGAGTAGCATTTCTTGCTGCGGTGATGAAATCGCCTTCATTCTCTCGGTCTTCATCATCCACCACGATGATCATTTTCCCGTTACGAATATCTTCTATGGCTGATTCTATGGTATGGAGCATGTTTTTTGATTTTCGGCGCAAAGTTACTCAACATTGCTACCATAACAACAAAAAACAAGCCCATCGGTTGACGTGCTTGCGAATAAAAAAAAACTAAAATCAATATTTGACGATACGAAGTTGTTGAACCTGCCAATTTTGCTTTAACCTAAGCAGGTAAACTCCCGTCGGATATGCATTCCCATGATTGATGACTTGATTGACTTTCACTTGTTTTGGCTTTTCCGCTCAAACAATAACAACTGGTTTGTATTTTTTTGAATAAAAAAAGGGCCGAAGCCCTTTTTTTATTCAAAACCTATCTGATTTATTTAAAGCTTAATCAACTTGGTCACAACCACCTTATTGTCTTGGATCATTCGTACATAATAAATGCCTGCCCGGAACTGACTTCCAAAAATAAACGTCTGACTAGGCAATCCGTTTGCACGATAAACCACATTTCCATTGAAGTTGGACACTTCAATTCTAACTCGACTGGTAGAAGAAGTGATTGCCTTCACATAGAACTGGTTGCTACTCGGATTTGGGTAAGCTTGCGTTGCAAGTTTGGTTGTATTATCAACTCTTCCGGATACACAAGCAATAGATCCGTCAACCACCACTACATTAGAATCAATGATTAATCCTGCTGCATCTTTCAAACGAACCTGATATACACCGGCAACCAATCCGCTAAAGTATCCGCTGGTTCCAAATGCTCCTCCGTTGATTGAGAATTGATAAGGAGAAGCTCCTCCATTTGCTGATACCTGAATTGATCCGTCATTATTACTCTGGCATGAAACGTTGGTCACGTTCACCTGAGCAAAACTTAATGGTATATGCAAGTCTAGTTGGAAGGTTACATTTGCCAAGCATCCACGTGCGTCGGTAACACTGATCACATGTGAGCCAATGCCTACCTGAGCAAAGAAATTGGAAGTCTGTGTATTTCCACCATCTAATTTGTACTGAAAGCTTCCGGTTCCTCCTGTTGCATTTACAGTAACAAAAGTTGTACCACCAGCTACACTGATCAAACCGCCCACCTGAACACTTGCATTGATTTTTGTTGGCTCACCCAAAGTAATCGTAGTTGTTGTTTGAGTGCCCAAAGAATCGATGATAGTAAAACGATGTGTGCCTGCTCCAAGCTGGAAAGTTCCAGTTCCTTGGTATGATCCTACCCCACCGGTTGCACTTACACGAACTTGTGCAGTTCCTCCATGACATGAAATACTATCTGCACTTACTGCAACAGCGATTGGCTGTATAACATAAGGCATAATCTGAATCGTATCATGTCCCAAACATTCATTATTATCAATCACTCTCACTGCATAGCTACCTGCAGAAATTCCGGTAATCGTATTGCTAGATTGCAAGTTTCCATTGTTTATTGAGTACAAATAAGGAGCTGTGCCGCCGCTTGCATTCATGGTGATACTGGTTGAACCATTGTATTGTTGTATCGTTCCAGCAGTTGCATTAAGTTGAATAGCACGTGGTTCAGTCAATGTGATACTGGCTGAATTACTCAAGCCATTTGCATCTCTTACAGTATAAGTGTATGAACCTGCAGATACAAAGAATGTTCCCGTACCTGTATATGGAGCCGTTCCACCTGTTACTGAAACCGTAACAGTTGTAGTACCCCCATGACAGGTAATATTTTCTGCAGCTACATTTATATTGAGCAATACCGCAGGTTGAGAGATTGAAATAGTACTTGATTTGATACATCCTCTGGCATCTTTTACAATCACGTTATGCGTTCCAGCCAATACACCAGAAAATGAATTACTGGTTTGATAGGCGGCTCCATTCAGTGAATAAGTAAAAGGTGCTGTACCTCCTGTAACGGATGCCGTGATAGCAGTTGATCCTCCATTTTGTGCGATGGTTCCAGCGCTCAGTGATAGAACCAAAGCGGAAGGTTGAGCAATGTTAACTGATGCGGATTTAGTTACACCATTTGCATCTCTAACTGTGTATGTATATGTTCCGGCTAATACACTAAAATTTCCGGTTCCGGTATAAGGTGATGTTCCGCCTGTAGCAGAAACTGAAACAATGGCAGTACCGCCGAAACATGAAATGGTTCCCGGATTGACATTGATATTCAATAGTGCTGCAGGTTGAGTAAGATTAATGGTTGCAGATTTTACACATCCTTTACTGTCTTTCACCACAACACTATGCGATCCGGCTACAACTGCCGAAAACACATTTCCTGATTGATATGTTCCACCATCTAAAGCATAAGTATAGGGTGATGTACCGCCGATAGCAGCTGATGTTATGCTGGTGCTTCCACCAGTTACGATAATTGTTCCTGACGTCAGCGTCAATCCTAATGCGGTTGGTTGAGATATTGTCAACGTTACCGTATCCTTGGCTCCCGATGCATCTGAAACGATAAATGAACGTGTTCCTGCTATAACGCGAAAATTCCCTACACCTTGGTAAGGACTCGTTCCGCCGGTAGCCGTAATGGTTACGGTAGTGGAATCGCCGAAGCAGTTGATAGTACCTACTGAACCATCCACTTGTAGAGGTGATGTTAACTGTGCTACCTTTTCAATCACGCCTGCATCCGGGTTGTTGGTGATACCATTTCCTAAAATATCTCTGGTTTGTCCGGCTGGCGTACCAAAATCAATCAACAGACTGCTGTTCACCGGCTCCAAATTCCAGTTCAAAGGATTGGTGTTGGTTGTATTGTTCCAAAGCACGGCTGAAGTTTGAACCTCTGAAGGATCAATGGTAAAATTCAAAATGCTGCCATTCGATAGTTTATATACGTTGT
>JBILCT010000004.1:0-16652 GCA_044353025.1 Ferruginibacter sp.
ACCCATTGGTTGTTGATTGCTTCTGTTAACCAAAGTTCCACTCAGTCTGCCATTAACTTGACCAAGTGTAACTAAGCTGATCAAACAAAAAACCACACTGATGGCGAGCTTGTTGAATAAAAATTTGCGGAGAAATAATTGTGTTAGATTCATGAAAGCTTAAACAAGATTGTCAAAAAAAAGTTTGCTTGAGTGCTGCCATTTCTTTCATAGCTATTCAGAACGGAAAAACTCCATCAATAAAAGATATATTTACAACTATCGTAAGATTCATTTCATATGTGTTCAAATCAACGTTGTAGGGCAATCAATAGTGAATATCAAATTAATTGTTGGTTGCTCGTTTTGGTATTTCATTTGCTCCTGTGCATATCTAGTTGCACAGATCAGAAAACGCCCACGCTTCCCGGAACAAATACAGCAACTACGACTTTCAATTTCACTGTCAACCGAGATCAAATCTTAAAAAACGGAGTTCCTTTTGAAGTGAAAGGGGTTGTGTATGTTCCGTTTTCTCCGGGGTATTTACCATGGGTGATAGAAAGAGAAGAAACGCTGGATCCTGTTATGAATGAAAGAATAACGGAAGACATCAGGCAAATCCGAGCCATGGGAGCCAATACCATCCGGTTATGGGGTGCCCCAAAGAAATGTTATGAAGCCATCAAACAACAAGGTGGAATATATTTTATTCAGACTATTTGGATAAATGGCGATCAAAATGACTTTCAAGAAAATGGATTTAAAGAACAAACCAAGACTTACATCAGAGAAGTGATAGATAGAATTTACAGCATTTTTACAGATAAAAATCCGCCACTGGTAGCCTATCTGATCGGAAATGAGTTGAGCAAAAATGCGATTGTTCGAACCAATTTGGCGCACCCTGCAATCAACAGCTATCAGGGCACTTATATTCAAACTTCGGGTACAGTAAATGCGACCGAAGCCTTTTTGGCTGAAATGGCTGATTATCTGAAGCAATATGAAATCGAACGATATGGCAGAAGAAGTTTGGTATCATACGCGAATGACATTCGAACCGCAGATGAATTGGATGTTCCGTTTTTAGACTTCAGGAGCCACAATGTATATGCGTATGCAGTACCTTATTATCGACCGGGCACCAGACCAGGCAGTACCTCGGGGACGATGCTACAAGGTTGGGTGGAAGAATTGAAACAACGATATCCGGACAAGCCATTGTTGCTGACTGAAACAGGGTTGAGTGTTGCTCCCAATGCAACGCATGTGGGTCCACCCAATTATGGATACGGAGGAAATACAGCGACAGAACAAGCCACAGGAATTATAAGTCATCTGGAAGACATCAAAACGGCAAATATGAAAATCGCCGGCGCATGTATACACGAGTATTTGGATGCCTGGTGGAAGTTTGGACTGGATGATTCGTTTACACAAGATCCGAGTGATATAGAAGAATGGTTTGGCTTGGTGAAGATGGTACGTGTTGGAGGGAATTACATGACAGAACCCAGACAAATCTTCTATTCATTGTCAACTTATTGGAGATAGCAATGATCATCTAATCCAGCTTGATGATTCTGTTAGCTATAAAACAAAACGCTAATTATGAAATTGTTGCATTGACCTAATTCGATATGGGCGTCGTCAATTATTGATCTTCTTCTCCAATAGAATTATCTCTTCGGAATCCTGATGCTCAAAGGTTTTATTGCTCAGGATGCGTATTCTGTTCCTGACTTTCCTTTTCAACAGCTTTTTATTGGTGGTATTTCCTGATTATTGATTGTTCGTTGTAAGCTCTTTTGTGAACTGTCAACGCGTTATAAAACAAGACATTCAATAAAAGAACAAGCGGCTGTTTTTAAAAACAGCCGCTTGAACAATTGTACTAATTATGAATTAGTTTCTGGATAGATTACGAGTTCTTGTAAGTTCGTAAGTATCAACAGAGTCAATGGTATTATCAAGATCAACAGTATCCAAAATTGCATCGGCTCCTAAAAGAGCACCGACACGCAATTTCAGAGATGTTAAGTTGATTCCCATAACAGGGAATTCGAATGGATTTTGAGGATCATCACTGTACAACAAAGAAAGTGTACCACCCGTGTAAGTATAAGTTCCAACACGGTTATTAGCAGGACTTGAAGTTACCAAAAAATCAAAAGAATTGTCTGCTTTCAAATCATAGTATGTACCTGCATTGTAACCTGTGGTCTGACTTGGATTGTAAGCACTGGTGGTTCTTCCATAGGTAGAAGAGATGAAGAAGATAGAATCAACATAGTTGATCCACTGCCATTTTGCAACGATTCCGTCAGCAGAAACAACTGGCATGTTGATAGAGCAAGATTTACCACCGAAGTTGATGGCAAAAACAGCTGTTCCACCTGCAGAAGGTGTACCGCTGATATCAAAAATCAAATTACCAGAAGCGCTGGTAAGTGTTCCGCCACGTAATGTAGCAGTCAAACCGGTAACGCCGGTTGAAGCGATTGCGGTACCTGCAGCATAAGCAGCACCATTACCTCCTAAGTACTGAACAGAAGCTGTACCAACGTACGCGTTACCTGATGTTACAGTTGATGGAGAGAAAGTGGTTGCAGCACAGCTGAGTGTAGATACAGCGGCAGAACCTGCATTGTTGTTGTCATCATCCTTCTTACAGGAGCTGAATAAAACTACCCCGGCCAAAGCCAAGGCTGCTAATGAAAAATGTTTCATGATAAAATGATTTTTTTAAATTTCAACAAAGATATAGTTTTTGTAAAGAATTTCAGTAAGACAAAAAAAATAATTCAGTATCGAAAAAAATGAATCAATTGATTGTAAATCAGCATGTTGCATTTATTTTTTATACTATTTCTGATCCGTTACAAGAATCAAAATGGTTGAAATAAGCAGATAGATTGAATGTGAATCATTTCTCTGAAAACCACATGTTCGAGTTGGTATCCAAAATAAAATTCATCAATAAATGATGGCCTGATACAAAGGTTATCATGCTTATTCAAGCGTCTATCCGAATCATTGGATGGAGTAGGCTTGCAAATGAATGGTAAAATCGATTGCAAAATGACAATCACATGCTACTTATCACTGAATACGTTGCTCCAATTTCTTATAATACTCCACCGAAATCACTTGGTTACATTGTTGATATTCTCGGGGTTCATTGCTGCTGATGATGAGTATACGATCCCGGACTTGATTATTCAGTAGATGCTCATACAAGTTAATGCCCGATTGGTCCAAATTCGTGGTAGGTTCATCCAGCAACAAGATCGAGCCCTCACTAAAAATAGCTTGAGCCAGCTTTAATCTTTGTTTCATCCCGCTGCTGTAATAACGGATTTGCTTATGTGCAGCATTTTCCAGTTGAACCGCATTCAAAATTTCCTGTTTTGATCCGCTTAGCTTTTTGAATGACTGATGAAAATCCAAAAACTCCATGGCTGTCATTTCTTCCACCAGCTCTAAATAGGGGGCTGCCATGGAAACTTCTTGATGTACAAGTTCTAGTGGTATCGACACGCCGGATCCATCTGAATATTCCATACTGCCTTCACTGGTTTGGATCATTCCTCCTATCAGCTGCAATAAAGTAGATTTTCCAGAGCCGTTGGAACCTGTTAACGCGTAACTGTTTCCACGTTCAAACGTCAAATCAACGCCACGAAAAATCCAGTCGCGGTTGTAGCGTTTACCAATCTGATTTAAATTAATACGTTGACAATGCTTACTCATCATCCCCATTGCCTTTGCTAAAACGCTTGATGATACCCCGGCCACTTTCTCGGATAAAAGTTACGATCTCATCACGCTCGTCGGTAGCCGCCAATTCCTCCTCGATAAAATTCAAGGCCTGCGACGTATTCATGTTCTTGTTATATATGATGCGGTAGATATCCAAAATATGATTGATGCGGTCCAATGAAAATCCGCGTCTTTTGAGTCCGACTGAATTCACCCCCGCATAACTCAGTGGTGTTCTTCCAGCTTTGATATAAGGAGGCACATCTTTGCTGACCAGCGACCCTCCTGCAATAAACGCATGCTGACCGATATTTACAAACTGATGTACAGCACACATACCGGCTAGAATGGAATGATCGCCCATGGTAACATGACCAGCCATTTGTGTATTGTTACTCATAATGCAATTATTGCCAATGGTGCAGTCGTGTGCGATATGACTGTAGGCCATGATCAAACAATTGTCACCAACCTTGGTAATCCACTTGTCTTTACTTCCGCGATTGATTGTCACAAACTCACGTATCGTTGTGTTGTCACCGATTTCAACCATGGTTTCTTCTCCCTGATATTTGAGATCCTGTGGAATGCCGGCAATGACTGCCCCGGGAAAAATCCGGCAGTTGCTGCCTACACGTGCCCCTTCCATGATGGTTACATTACTGCCAATCCAGGTACCGCTTCCAATTTCTACATTCTGGTGTATGACGCTGAAAGGATCGATTTTTACATTGGTTGCCAGCTTGGCATTGGGATGTATATAGGTATGAGGATGTATCATTGCTTGGTTACTTTCCAGGTTTGGTTTGATGGTCATGATTCTCTTTTCACCAGTTGTGCGGTGAATTCTCCTTCTGTACAGAGTTTATTTGCCACATAAACGCTGCCTTTCATTACACAAATTCCGCGTCTTATAGGCTCAATCAACTCCATTTTAAGCACCATGGTATCACCCGGACCCACTTTCTGCTTGAATTTACAATTGTCTATTTTTAAAAAATAGGTATCATATGAACCCGCTGGCATGGAGTTTATACATAATATACCGCCGGTTTGTGCCAATGCTTCAATTTGTAATACCCCAGGCATCACTGGATTTCCAGGGAAATGTCCCTGAAAAAATGATTCATTATAGGTTACATTTTTAATACCCACAATACAACGGTCATTCAATTCAATGATTTTGTCAACCAACAAAAATGGATAACGATGTGGTAATGTTTTTTCTATCTGCTCTAAAGTATAAACCGGTGGAAGCGTAGGGTCATATAACGGCACATCTTTGGTGTGTTTGTTCTTCTTGATATATTGCTTGATCTTCTTTGCAAACTCTACATTGCTGCTGTGCCCCGGACGATTCGCAATAATATGTCCCTTGATGGGATAACCAATCAGAGCAAGGTCTCCCACCACATCCAGCAATTTATGTCTGGCAGGTTCATTCGGGAATCTGAGCTCAAGATTATTTAAATATCCTTCAGACTTCACAGCAACATTTTCTCTGCCAAAGGCTTTAGCCAAACGATTCATCTCCGAGGGTTGCAGCGGCTTGTCTACCACAACAATGGCATTGTTGATATCTCCACCCTTGATCAGATTGTTGTCGAGCAGCATTTCTAATTCATGCAGAAAGCAAAAAGTACGGCAAGGAGCTATTTCATTTCTGAAATCACTCATGCGTTTCAGTCCTGCATGTTGTGTTCCCAATACCGGACTATTAAAATCGATGAGCGTTGTAATTTCATATTGCATGGCAGGTAAAGCCGTCATTTCAACCCGCTTTTCTGCATCATAATAACTCAAGTTGGTATCGATGGTATACCAAACTTTGGCAGCATCCTGTTCTAGTACTCCAGCATCTTCAATGATATCTACGAAAGGCTGACTGCTTCCATCCATGATGGGAACTTCCGGTCCATTCAATTCAATTAAACAATTGTCTACACCCATTCCTACCAGTGCGGCAAGAATATGTTCGACGGTGCTCACTTTCACTGTACCTTGTTCCAACGTAGTACCCCGAGAGGTATCAGTCACAAGGTCACAGTCTGCCTTAATAGGTAATGTACCTGCTAAGTCTACCCGTTGAAATTGATATCCAAAACCCGGATTCGCAGGCTTTAAATTCATGGTAACCTGGATGCCGGTATGTAAACCCGTTCCTGAAATCGTTGCCGATTTTTCCAGGGTATGTTGTTTGTCTGGATTGAAATGCTTGTCCATGCAGTCGTTCATTGCCGCAAAGATAGATAAAACCTTGTTGGTAGCCGTTATTGACCTTTGTTTATCAGTTCACGTAGTTGTGCCTCGAGTTGTTGAATGCGTTTCTCCATCTCCGGTAGGTTGCGTGCCATGGCTTGACTTCTCAATGCGGAAGTATAATCATAAGCAGGTGAACCTGTTACGGCAGTATGGGGTATTTTGATGGATTTACTCACCCCACTTTGTGCATTGATTTTGGTTCCGTCTGCAATTTGAATATGACCCACAATGCCTGCTTGTCCGCCAATCATCACGCCCTTACCGATTTTCGTACTTCCACTGATGCCTGTTTGAGCGGCAATCACGGTGTATTCCCCAATCTCAACATTGTGTGCAATCTGTAAAAGATTGTCCAATTTTGCGCCGCGTTTGATTTTTGTACTTCCCATGGTTGCGCGGTCAATGGTACAACCAGCACCAATTTCGACATCGTCTTCCACCACCACATTTCCTATTTGCGGTACTTTCTCCAAGGTGCCATCTGCTTTGGGAGCAAAGCCGAATCCATCACTGCCAATCACCGTATTCGCATGAATGATCACACGGTTTCCGATTTGTCCGTGATGATAAATGCGAACACCCGAATGGATGATCGTGTTTTCGCCAATCACTACATCGTTACCTATAAACGCACCCGGATGTATCTTAGTTCCATTGCCAATTTTTACCTTTTCTCCCACATAAGAAAATGCACCTATATACACATCCGATCCAATTTCAGCAGTTTCATGAATGAAGCTTTGCGCATCAATACCTACCGGATTACCTTTAATAAACGCCTCATAGGTTTGTAACAATCGAGCGAATGCCAAATAAGGCTCTTTGACTCGAATCAGGGTGGTATTTACTGGTTGTTTCAACACCAAGTCGGTGCTAATGATGATGATCGAGGCCTGCGTAGTATAAAGGTATTCTTCATATTTAGGATTGGCCAGAAAACTTAGTTCACCGGATTTTGCTTCTTCAATTTTTCCAAAAGCATGTACACTGACATCCACATTTCCTTCGATGCTTCCTTGAATCCATTCCGAGATTTGTGTTGCTGAAAATTGCATTTGATTTTTTTATCGGGGATAACAAATGTATTGTTTTTTTACCTTGCCTTTCAAGTTGGCGTGAATCAGCGCATTGTCTACTTCACTGATATCTTTCACCGTACCATCTTTGAATAAGATACGGATATGTTCATCCTCAAAATTATAAGTGCTGCTCACAGATTCTCCGGAGAAAACCAGCCAACCTGCATCTTCTTCGTTTATTCCTAACCGTTGTTTAACTTCCTCTACTTTCTGATCTATAAAATTCAAATCAATGGTTGGCACAAAGCGCACCTTCAATAGGTTTCGATGTATGATTCCCTTGCACAAATACGCTAGTACGGTATCTGGATGATGACACCAATGTTTGATTGCCATCATTACGTCCATATCATCCAGCTGGCAGAAGGATTCAAGGTCGCCCTGATTTTCCTCCGGATGAATGAACCGATGCAGCATGCCATCACATTTTGCACCAATCAAACGAGCCCGTTTGATGATCCGTTGGAGCATCTGCTCAGCACTTACCACCGTTTTGTGAAAATAAACCTGCCAGTACATGAGTCTGCGTGCTACTAAAAATTTCTCTATAGAATAAATCCCTTTTTCTTCCACCATCAATTCATCATTTTGCACCGTCAGCATTTGTATGATACGGTCACTCGCAATCACGCCTTCATGCACACCCGTAAAAAAACTGTCTCTGCTGAGATAATCCATTCGATCAACATCCAGCTGACCACTTATTAATTGTGAGAGAAATTTTTTTGGATGCTGGTGCGTAAATAGCTGTAAAGCCAAGTCCAATTTTCCGCCGTGAATTTTATTGAGCGAATGCATCATCATTAAAGACAATTCTTCGTGATGCCACTGTTCTGAAAGTACTTGTTCGAGCGCATGTGAAAACGGTCCATGCCCAATATCATGTAATAGAATGGCAATTTCTGCACCGAGCTGCTCGTCCGGATGAATTTCCACTCCTTTTGCCTTCAATTCTTGCAATGCAAGTCTCATCAGATGATACGCGCCTAATGAGTGATGTAAACGCGTGTGAACAGCACCTGGATAAACGAGTTGTGCCATCGCCATTTGTTGAATACGACGTAAACGTTGATAATAAGGGTGACTGATCAGCTCAAGAATGAGTGGATGATCTATCGTAATGAATCCATGAACCGGATCGTTGATGATTTTTTGAAAACGCATGAATGGTTGACGAAATGTCTTGTTAAAGTAAAAGAGGTTAAAAGTCAAAGCTACGCTGCATTGCCCGAATAAACTACATTTGCTCGGTCACAAATAACTGTAAAATCATGTCTTTTGCAAAGATTCTTTGGGTAGATGATGAGATAGAAAGCATGCAGTCTCAGATTCTTTTTCTGGAAGGGAAGGGCTATGTGGTTGAAACCAAAACGAATGGTTTTGATGCGATTGATTATTTACAAACAGCTCAAATAGATTTGGTATTATTGGATGAAACCATGCCCGGAATTACGGGATTGCAAACACTGCAACAGATCAAAGAAAAGCATCCACATTTACCGGTGGTATTGGTCACCAAAAATGAAGCAGAGAATTTGATGAATGAAGCCATTGGTAGACAGATCAGCGATTATTTGATTAAGCCTGTCAATCCAAATCAGGTTTGGTTGAGTTTAAAAAAACTCCTTGACAACAAACGATTGGTGGCTGAAACTACACATACTTCATTTCAACAAGTATTTTTTTCATTGAGTCAGGCAATGAATGAACAACCGAATCAACAGGAGTGGATTGAGTTGTATCGAAAACTGGTTTTTTGGGAATGGGAGATGCAAAAAACAGAAAGTCCGGAAATGCAGGATGTGCTAGCTTCACAAAAAACGGAGGCCAATCATGCCTTTTTCAAATTTATCTCTCGTCATTACAGCGATTGGGTGTTGAAAAAATCTGCAGATCGTCCAGTGATGAGTCACGATTTAATCGCACAAAAACTGCTTCCTTATTTGGTGCCGGGGGAGTCTACTTTTTTTGTGTTGATTGATAATCTGCGTTATGACCAATGGAAAGCGATTCAACCCATTTTTGCGGAAAGTTTCAGAATACAGGATGATGAATGTTTTTATTCTATTTTACCAACGGCTACCCAGTATGCCAGAAACTCCATGTTTGCCGGCATGATGCCCGAGGAGATCAAGAAAAAATTTCCTGAAAAATGGAAAAATGATGACGATGAAGGTGGCAAAAATTTGAATGAGGAATTTTTCTTAAAAGAACAACTCAAACGTTTAGGAAAAGAAGACTTACGCATTTCATATACCAAGGTGTTGAATCATGAAGATGGACAACGACTGGTAGATCAGGTTCACAATCTATTGAACAATGACCTGAACGTAATCGTATACAATTTTGTGGATATGCTGAGTCATGCCCGCACAGAAATGGAGGTGCTGAAGGAGTTGGCCTCTGATGAAGTAAGTTATCGCAGTTTGACCGCCAGCTGGTTTGAGCATAGTCCGCTCCATCAGGCCCTGAAAAAATTGTCCGAAAGAAAAATTCGGCTGGTTTTGGCTACAGACCATGGAAGTACAAGGGTGAAAACACCATCAAAAATAATTGGAGACAGACAAACGACGACCAATTTGAGATACAAACACGGACGCAATCTGGATTATGAGGATAAAGATGTTTTGGCATTCCGGGATCCTCGGATGGCAGGTTTACCTGCACCGAATGTAAATTCAACCTATGTTTTTGCGAAGGGGGATGTTTTTCTTTGTTATCCAAACAACTACAATCACCATGTCCAGTATTACAAAAACACCTTTCAACATGGAGGAATTAGTATGGAGGAAATGATTATTCCAGTTGTGCGGATGATTTCCAAGTGATTTTATCAACGTTTGTTGAAAAGTAGATTTCAAAATGTAACTTCAAATGAGGAAGTTGCACAAGCAAAAAGCAAATAAATGAAGTTTACGCAAAATACATTGAATAAGATTGAGCGCATTGTGGAGGAAAGCGGTTACATCTTGCGTTATGAAAGAGGTACTTTTCAAAGTGGTTATTGTATTTTACAATCCAAGAAAGTGGTGGTCCTGAATAAATTTTTACAAACAGAAGGTAGAATCAATACCATTATTGATCTTCTACCATTGTTACCTATTTCAATTGATCAACTCACACATGAAAGTCAGAAACTCTATGAAGAGTTGATGACCGTTGAGGTTTCTGCTTAATTTTTTTTCCATGTTCATACCACCGCTCACCTTTACTTTTTTGGGTACGGGTACCAGTGGAGGAGTACCAATGATCGCTTGTACTTGTGCAGTATGTACATCTGACAAGTCAAAAGACAAAAGATATCGAAGCAGCTTGCTGGTTCAAAGTGATACAACAAGTTTGGTGGTGGATACCACACCTGATTTTCGATCACAAATGCTGCAGCATCAGGTTAAAAAACTGGATGCTGTTTTGTTTACCCATCCCCATAAAGATCATGTTGCCGGATTGGATGATATCAAGGCCTACAATTATTTTCACCAGCAACCAATGAAAGTATATGCGAATACGCTCACTCAAACGGCTTTGAAGCGTGAGTTTTCATACATCTTTGATGAAAATAAATATCCCGGGGTTCCCGATGTTGAGTTGATTGAAATTCCGGAAGCATCATTTTTAATCGGAGATATTCCGGTAACACCCATTTGGGTTTGGCATTTGAAAATGCCGGTGTTGGGATTTAGGTTTGGTCATTTTACTTACATCACGGATGCCAATCGAATTGAACCGGAGCAACAGCGGAAAATTTTGGGTAGTAAAGTACTTGTGTTGAATGCACTTCGGAAAGAAAAACATTTGTCGCATTTTACATTGGATGAAGCGGTTGAGCTGGCTAAAGAGTGCCAGGTGCCGGATGTTTATTTTACGCATATTAGTCATCAGTTAGGATTTCATGAAGCCATCAATCATGAACTACTTGAAAAAATAGCTGAAAGTAAAACGGGGGTTACAGCTGCAAATGTATCCATGCAATTGGCATATGATGGATTGACTATTTCTCTGGATTAAAGGCAGCGTAAGTACGTTGTTGTTGGAGAATGGTTTGTCTAATATTTTTAGGACTTTCACGCTTTATTTTCAGAAACTTTTAATGAATTACGGAATTTCGGTTGTAATGAAATTCTGATTGGTAATATGCAAGTTTCAGGTTGAAGTTGTTAGGCGATTGTAACCTTGGTCTTATGGTCAACATTTGAAAGAATCAATCATACGCTTTCCTGCTTTATGGCCGCAGCTGTAAATAAATCAGAGCGAAAAATGAGTACGAGAGCGTTGAATTTGGGAATTATACCTTAGTTTTTATTCCAGTTTGTCCATCGCTTTCATTCTACGCTTTCGCTCTAGTTTTCTTCTTCCAGTTTGCCCATCGCTTTCATTCTACGCTTTCGCTCTAGTTTTCTTCGCCATCTCTTTTTCCTTGACAAAAAAGGGAGAAAAAGTCAAGGAAAAACGAAATGCTCCGCCCGTTTTTCCAAGCCGCCCGCACAGCACCGTTGTAAGTGAATCATTCTTTATTTGAGGATCTTCGCATATTAGTGTGGTAGATCATAATATATCATTCAATCAGATCATTCAAAGTTCAGACAAAAGAAACCTAGCCAGAATCACGGAAACGACTTCAACCTGAAACTTATTGAGGATTCTTAGGCCACGAACCAAGGATTATTCAACATAAAACTCACGAGTTATTTAACTTCATTCACCGAAGATTTTACATCTAAAAAGGGTGTGATTCCCCTGTTCTCTTTTGAATGCTGTTTGTAGGTTTACTCCATGAATTTTCGTGCATGGAAAACAAGTTTATTCACACAAAAAGAGCGAACAGGTATTTTGGTGTTGATGGTATTACTGATCCTGATTCAATGCTTCAGATATTATTCAGAAAACAATCATCAGGTTATAAAACCAACCATCCAAGTGGTGGATAGTCTAATGAAATCAGCAAATACTTATCCTGCTGAAAGTTGGAGAAATAATCCATACAATCATTCAAAAGAAAGAAAACTAACGGTAAATAATAAACGAAAAAACATACATCCTGTCAAATTTGACCCCAATACCGCCTCAGATCAGATTTGGTATGATTGGGGCGTACATCCCAAAACCATTCAAACAATCAGGAGATTCCAACAAAAAGGCGGAAGGTTCAGGAGTCCGGAAGATTTATTTCGCATCTGGGGACTTGATTCAATGACTGCGAAACAAATGCAATCTTATGTTGAGCTTCCTCCAAATTTTCCGTCATCCAAACCAAAAGTTTCAACACCTTGGATAGAAAAAAAGATAAACAAGATAGATATCAATCTGGCTGATTCAACGAGTTGGGAAGATTTACCGGGTATTGGTCCTGTGATGGCATCCAGAATCGTCCGCTACAGAAATCGGTTAGGAGGATTTGCGAATCGAAATCAACTACAGGAAGTATATGGGATGACAGACTCCCTGTATAAAAAAATCTCACCGATGCTGGTGGATGGAATACCCATGGCTAAGCATCATTGGAATACGACTAACGAATCTGAGTTGAAATCCCATCCCTATGTCGGTCCAAAGTTTGCCCGACTAATTGTGCGTTTTCGTGAGCAACATCCCGATGTTAAATCCTGGGAAACATGGAAGCGCATTCCGGGTGTAACAGATTCTGTGTTAGAAAAATGGCAACTTTATTTTGAGTTCAAGTAAAAAACGGATAAACCCTAAATGGTTGTATGTTTCAAGGTTCAGGTTTATATCGTGTTGATGCCTAAATAACGTTGACCGTTTTCAACCAACCTTCAACCATTCAACCTTTAAACCCTCCAGCCTGCAACTTGGAGGGTCTTATTTTTCATTCAAGAAAACGAAGCTAAATCCATTTGAATTTTGATCTAAAACACACCAAAACAGTTACTTAATGTAAAATGAGCAGTCATTTTTACTAACTTGCGCGCAAATCAGATTTTATGCATTTCCAATCTTCCGAACTGACCCAGCAAGTGGCACAGTCTGCCCGCGATTTTGCGCTCCAGTATATCAAACCTCATCTCATGGAATGGGATGAATCGCAGGAGTTTCCCGTTCATATTTTTAAGGAGCTTGGTAAACTTGGAATGATGGGTGTATTGGTTCCTGAACAGTATGGAGGAACCGGATTGGGATATTTTGAATACAATGCAATCATCCAGGAAATTGCAAAAGTTTGCGGATCCATCGGGTTATCTGTGGCTGCGCACAATTCTCTTTGCACCGGACACATCCTGGCTTTTGGTAACGAAACACAGAAACAAAAATATCTTCCAAAATTAGCCACTGCTGAATGGATTGGTGCCTGGGGACTAACAGAACCCAATACGGGCAGTGACGCAGGTAATATGAAAACGACTGCGGTACGCGACGGAAATAATTGGATCATCAATGGAACGAAAAGTTGGATCACCCATGGTAAATCGGGAGATGTAGCTGTGGTGATGTGCCGCACCGGTGAGCCAAGAGCCAAAAACAATTCAACTGCTTTCATTGTAGAAAGAGGAACACCCGGATTCAGTGCCGGAAAAAAAGAGAACAAATTAGGGATGCGCGCCAGTGAAACCGCTGAAATGATTTTTGATCAGTGTGTGGTTTCTGATGATCAAAGATTGGGAGAAGTAGGGGATGGATTCAAACAAGCTATGAAGATTTTAGATGGTGGAAGAATCTCCATTGCGGCATTAAGCATGGGTATTGCACGTGGTGCGTATGAAGCTGCTTTGCAATATGCGCAAGAACGTCAACAATTCGATCAACCGATTTCCAAGTTTCAATCGATTGCCTTCAAGCTGGCTGACATGGCAACCAAAATCGAAGGAGCGGAGTTATTGGTTCGTCAGTCCTGCGACCTTAAAATGAATGGGTTGCCCATGACGAAAGAATCGGCCATGGCTAAATATTATTCCAGTGAAATTGCTGTTGAAATCAGTACAGATGCCATCCAGATTTTTGGTGGTTATGGTTATACCAAAGATTTTCCTGTTGAAAAATTTTATCGCGACAGCAAACTTTGTACGATTGGGGAAGGAACCAGTGAAATTCAAAAACTGGTTATAAGCAGAGAAATTCTTAAGTGAGGATTGCATGTTTCAAGTTTCAGGTTGAAATCGTTTCCTCGAATGCAACAACCTTAAACCTTTAAACCTTAAACCTTCCAACCTCCAACGTGGATAATCGGAGTGAAGTCAATCTCGTTTCCGCCTAGCTTTGCACCATGAAACTCCATGCGCGTATTGTTTACTCAGTCTTTTCGATCGTGTTACTAATGGGCATGACGTTTCTACGTGCACAAACGCCCCTGATCCAATCTTTTTCACCGGCATCTGCACCGGTTGACGCAACACTTACATTGCAAGGAATCAATTTCGGTAACAACGCAGCCGCCGTATCTGTATGGTTAGGTCCTGTTCGTGCCCCGATTCAACAAATCAGTCATACACAGCTCACCGTCCGCGTTCCATTGGGTGCCCATCTCTCACAACCTATACTTTGGAAAGACTCGCTCATGGCGATGGCATCGCGCCAATTTTCTCCCGCTTTTTCAGGAGGCAACACAGCCTTGACGCCCGTCGATTTTGCAGCGCCTGCTCAACAAATACCTGGACTCAATCCTTTTGTTTTTGATTTTGATCTGGATGGAAAACCGGATTATAGTGCAGTCAAAGGAGCCAATCAACTCGCCTTTTACCAAAACATCAGCACGCCGGGCAATTTGGAATTTGTTTCAACTTACACTTTAACGACCAACTACCGCGTCATCGATCAAACCGCCGCAGATTTCAATGGAGATCAAAAACCAGATTTGGCAATCATTGTTCAATCAAATGTATCAAGCTATATCAGTATTTATCCGAATACCGGAACACCCGGAAACATCAGTTTCGGAGCACCCGTGTACTATAATCTGGGCAGCGACTATCCCTATACGTTAGGTAGTGCAGATATCGACGGAAATGGAAAATGCGATCTGATTGTTGGGTACAGCTCTTCCGGAAATGCGTTCTCGGTACTCCGACAAACCGGAACCAACGGCAACATCGCTTTCGCCGCTAAAACAAACATCAGCTTCGGAACCGGAGGAGTAGGAACCAATAACAAAGTGGTGGTATCAGACCTCGATGGAGATAACAAGCCCGATGTATCTGTACTTGGAAGTTATTATCGTCCGATTTTCTGTTATCGAAATACCAGTTCTTCGGGGAGTGTAAGTTTTGCTGCGAAACTGTCCGTTGAAACAGGAAGACCCAATGTGATTACGCAATCTCCATATGAACTCAGATTGGTTGATATGGATGGTGATTTGAAATTGGATTTGGTGCTCATGCATGGCGATGCTGATTCTGTTTCTATTTTCCGAAACACCAGCACGCTTGGAAGTTTCAGTTTTGCGACTCGCTTAGTAAAGCAAGTACCTTCCGTATGGGGACCAATGACTGTTGGAGATATCAATGGGGATTCCAAGCCGGATATCTTGTATGTGAACAGTTATAATTCCATGTATGTACTCAGAAATACTAGTACGATTGGAAGTGTTCAACTAGATACAGCCCAACGATACACTGCAATTTATCCGATGAACACCATCGATGTACAGGATTTTGATTTAGATCAGAAACCTGATGTTATGATCAGTGGAACAGATTTTGGTGGTCAAAACAACCATCAATTGGCCATCCTACGCAATCGAGTGAACAGTCCGGTGTTGGAATCCGTAATTCCCATCACGGCAGATTCAGGCACTACTATAACGATAATGGGTAAACGCTTTTCTGATGTTCAACAACTGAACCTTGGAATAAGCAATGCGCGTTCGTTTCAAGTGGTCAATGACAGTACCATCACAGCGGTAGTTGGCGCTGGATCGTCCGGAAATGTAACTGCCATCACACCGAATGGAAGAGACGTATTTCCCGGATTCACTTATTCTTTGCCCATTCCCGCCATTGATTCGTTTGCTCCGGGAAGCGGACCGATTGGAACACGGGTTCGTATTTATGGACGAAAGTTCAGTACGACGGATGATATTCAGGTGCGGGTGGGTAGTGTGCTTGCGAAGGTTGTTTCATCCGATTGGAACCACATCGATTTCGAAGTGCCGGTTGGAATCAACACCATGCCCATCCTGGTAAATATTCTATCCAGAAAATTACAGGCTGAAACCACTTCACCGTTCTATGTGACTTTCCCGGGAGCTGACAGCTTTTTGCTCGCCAATGATTTTGGTGATACGGTGCAGTGGGATTTACCGAGCTATGGAACAAAGGTTTTGACCAACGATTTGGACCTGGATGGCCGCTCAGATTTTTTGAGTCCGATTTATTTCAACACCAATAAATTCATTGCCTTCCGAAACCAAACCGATTCTATGCCTTTGATGGTTGGACCCCGACAGGATTGGTTTACCTATTCGGGTTCATTTGGAGGAGGTTCATCAAATCTGGTGAGTATGGTTAATACGGATGTGGATGGTGATGGAAAATCGGATGTGGTGTCTGTAAGCGCATATCCTGACATTCTTTCTGTTTTCATCAACAATTCCACCACCGGTGCGATTGCTTTTAA
>JBILCT010000005.1:0-16612 GCA_044353025.1 Ferruginibacter sp.
CCGCTTGGGAGAAATCATGAAAACCTTGGATGAAAAAGAAATGCGTTGGCTTGAACTCAGTGAAAAATTTCAAGCATGATGGAGCAATCAGATGATCATTCATTCAACTGATTATCATCCTTAGAATGGGTAAACGTTTCCGCTAGATTTGTTTTTTTCAAACAACAAAAAAGGAGGAAACTATGACAACAAGCGCACTGACTAGAAACGGCGGATCAATGCCAACACTACTTGAGAATTTTATGCGACCATGGAACGACTGGTTTGAACTTGAAAGTCCATTTGTAACAAGAATGTTAACCGTACCTGCCGTAAACATTAGCGAAACGAATGATCAGTATACGGTTTCATTGGCAGCACCAGGCATGAAGAAAGAAGATTTCGATATCAATCTTGAGGGTAATGTACTCACCATCCGTTGTGAAAAAGAAAGTAAAACGGAAGAGAAAGAATCAAAATATACACGAAAGGAGTACAATTATTCATCATTCAGCCGAAGTTTTACGCTTCCGGAAGAGGTGACTAAAGAGCGCATTCAAGCTACTTATGCAGATGGATTATTAAATGTGATGCTTCCCAAGAAAGAAGAATCGAAACGAGTAACCTCCAAAAGCATAGAAATTCAATAAAGCAATGCCTTGCCTTTCGTAAACCCATCTTCGGATGGGTTTTTTCATTTCAATCAACAAACCAGGAAACATTACATTGACATCTATCAAATGATGACTTCAAGCTGACCAAAGTCAGTTCGATAAATTATTTTGGTCATGAATCCGATTCAATGAGTTTAAGATTTTTGATGAAATGTTAAACAAACTTAGTGGATTCGATGATTAATAAATTACATAATGTCATAAGCCACGAAGCTGAATCATGGATACATACGTTACGTTTTCTTCGTGCAGAAAATAATATGCGTATCACAAGTTTGAATAGAATCATTCTTTCATCAACTTATCCTCATAAAATTGAAAAGGTGGAAAATTACCTGCAACTTTTCATCAATCAGTATAACATGATTCGATTGCTTGAAATAGAAATTCAATTTTTCAATCAATCAATTCAGGAAAGAATAAATTTTCAGGAAAGTCAAAATTTTATTTCAAGTAAGAACAGGCTTCGAACTGGAATGAAAAATGCGATTACAGCTTTCTATCAACTGTATGAGAATTTTGAATGCGTTTTTTTTACTGAGCTGGACGCGGAGGATATACAAAACCTTAGTTGATCATCCCCTCTAATTTTTTATCATTCAAAATGGTAATTTGACCATTTTTTATTTCGATCAGTTTCTCGCTTTTAAAATCGCTTAATGTTCGAATCAATGATTCAGTGGCCGTTCCGGCAATATTTGCAAGATTTTCACGACTGATTTCAATTGAAAATTCAGCTGTGTTCGGATCCTTATATTTATTGCGTAAAAACATCAAAGCATCTGCTACTTTTTTTCTTAATGAATTATAGGCAATTCCCAATAATTGATTTTCTTTTTCTGCGATATTTTTAGCCAATAATTTTATGAATTGTTGTGATACCTCCTTGGAATTATTGATTAAATCTTCGAACTCTTTTTTAGGAATCACTGCAACTTCCGCATCGTCGATTGCCTCCGCATTTTCCCGATAAACAGTTCCATGCATGAGTGATACATGTCCTAGAAAATCTCCGGCAGTAAATAATTCTGTTACAAGTTCTTTTCCGTCATCGTTTGATTTAAATGTTTTCACTTTCCCACTCAACACATAAAACAACTGTGTCGGATGATTCCCTTCTTTATATATCAACTGTTTTTTTCGATAGGTGTTAATACTTCTGTTCTCAATCATGGATTTTACGGTATCCGGACCGGCGCTTTCCAACAACAATTGATTGACGCCTTCCAATCCTTTGGAAAATTCTTTACGCATCATATTCACTTTCTTCAAACGACTATCAACAGCATTCAACAATTCAGTGCCATCAAAAGGCTTGGTAAGATAATCGTCGGCGCCCAACTCCATACCTTTGCGATAATCACTTCTTTCAGTTTTTGCCGTAATAAAAATAAAAGGGGTATTACGAATGTCATCGTTCTTTTGAAGCGCATGTAGTACACCAAAACCATCGAGCATGGGCATCATGATGTCGCAAATGATCAAATCTGGTTTTGATTCTATGGCTTTGCTCAATCCATCTTTTCCGTCAGCAGCTGTGAGCACTTGATAACGAGAGAGTTCAAGAATTTCAGCAGTGTTTTCACGAATCTGGTCGTTGTCTTCAATCAATAAAATGGTTTTCATTGTTGGTAAAATTTAAACGGTTAAAAATGAGATGAAAATGAGTTCCATGATCGGGTTTACTTTCAAATGAAATCGTGCCTTCCATGGATTCAACATATTTAGACACGATATATAATCCCAAACCTGTCCCCTGAATATTAACAGCATTAGAAGCACGATAAAACCGATCCATTAGATGTTCTTGTTCCTCGGCCGGAATACCAATGCCCTGATCTTTTAGTAAGATGGACAGTTGTTCTTCTTTGACGGTAGTTTCAAGTTCAATATTGCTATCTTCCGGAGAAAACTTAATGGCGTTACTGAATAAATTAAGCATTATATTTTTTAGCAAAGCGGTATCAAGAATAAATAAGGTATCGCCATGGTGTTGGAAAATGATTTGTTGTCCTTTTTTCAATAATGGTCGAAGTTCAGACATCAGACTTTCCATAAATGAGTTTATGTCAAAAGCAGATGGATGTACAGTTAATCTACCATCTTCAAATTTTCCAACACTCAAAAAATCATTCAAAATATGTGTCAAATTATTTACGGTTCCAATGATTCTTTGCAAATGTTTTTTTCGTTTGGGTTGATCTTCCGTTGATGTATATTTTTCAATTAAATATGCAGATGATAAAATGGTACTCAACGGCGTTCTGAATTCATGGGATGCCAATGAAACAAAACGACTTTTCATTTCTCCAAGTTTTATTTCTTTGGAAAGTGCTTCTAGCAAATTCATTTCTGCCTTCTTTCGATCAGTCAAATCAACCGCTACACCCATATATCCACTTACCTGATTCGTTTTATGTAAAATGGGAGTAATGGTCAATGAAACCGGGAAAGATGTTCCGTCCTTATGAATAAAATGACATTCAATTCCATTGATCTCATTTCGAAGTGATTTTTCTCTGATCAGCTCCATCTCATCAGTAAAAACGATCCCAAACTCGTTAAAAAAACTGTCTCGATAGATTTGAATACACGTAGGGTCTAAAAATAATGTAGGATTATGCTTCAAGACAACTTCTTTCTCAGTATAACCGGTAAGCTTGGTGGATTCCGGATTAAAAAAACGAATTAAGCCTTCATTATTCATGGCAAACAACATCACTTTGGCAGTATCAAGAATTGCCCGCTGACTAACCAACAAATGCTCTAACTTCTCGTTAAGCATTTCCAATACCTGAAGCGTTCTGGTGAGTTCCTTGGTTCGATTTTCGATGGTTAATTCAAGTTCTCCGTAGAGCTTCTTAATTCTTAACTGATCATCCAGCCTCCTTGAAGCATCTGATACAAAAGCAACATAGTAATCAGTACCCGCAATTGCATAATGATCTAAACTAACTTCAACGGGAAATTCAGAACCATCTTTGCGTTTGGTTTTGAAAACCTGCATCTCACTCAGTGCCATTTTCTCTGCTTCCTGTGCTGGATCGGCAGGACTTTTTACAATTGTTTTACCATTATGCAAAGGAATTAAATGATCAATCGGTTGGTTCAGTAGCTCGGCGCTAACATAACCAGTGGATTTTAGGATATAATCATTTGCTGATACAATAATTCCATCTTCATTTAAAATGATGATTCCTATGGAAGCTGATTTGAAAAACAACTCATATTGATTAGGAATAGTATAAATGGTGTCCGACATGTATAAATGGTGTTAAAGAGGTTAAAAGTAGTTTAACAGTTGCTTCCAAATACTATGATTGATACTGATAGTCGTCAGTTATTCCATTGATCAGTATCAAATTCAATACAGATATAACTTTCCAGAGATGTCATTTTTGTGTAAAAAAAATCCCGGCTATTGCCGGGATCGTTAAACAAATTAAATATTGGTTTATTAGGATTTTACAAACTCAAGTTTGATTTTCAAGTCTACATCAGCGCCAACTACAGCTCCTCCAGCCTCAGTCATGGTATTCCATTTCAAACCGTATTGAAGACGATTGATGGATCCACTGGCTTTAAATCCGGCTTTGATATTGCCATATGGATCTTTAGCGATGCCGCCATAAACCACATCAAAACTTACTTTTTGGGTCACATTGCGAACTGTCATGTTCCCTTCAAGCTTGTATTTATTCCCAGACACTTTCTTAAAAGATGTGCTCGTAAAAGTCATTTTCGGAAAAGAAGCCGCATTAAAAAAATCATCTCCTTTCAAATGATCATCACGCATGGAGTTGTCTGTATTTATACTGTTCACGTCCACGGAAAATTCAATTTTCGCATCATTGAAATCATCATTCTCAGTGGTGAGTTTACCATCAAATACTTTGAAGCTGCCATCAACTTCAGAAATGACAAGATGCGATACAGAGAAATTTACATTGGAGTGCATTTTATCAACCGTCCATAGTTTGGATGCTGCTTTCTCAATTTTTTTTGCGGGTACCGGTTCACGAAATGAACTGCCTACCATGACAACCAATGCCAATGTTGCGATTAAAAGCGCGGAGAAACTTGTTTTTTTCATGTTTTTTATTTTTAAAGATTACAAAGATATCGACTTGTAGTTACTAATGTATATTTATTACCTTTGCGTTATCAATTACCTAAAAGTAACCAAATTCATGACAAAATCAACGATACAAACGCTAGTATGTCAATCCAAACTCAAAGCATCCCGAGATGCTATTGAAGCGATTCAAGGCAAATGGCGCATTCCAATTCTTGTTTGTCTTTCTTTCGGTGAAAGAAGATTCGGGGAGATCCGAAAAGAAATTCCGGACATTTCCCCCAAAATGCTTTCCCAGGAACTTAAATTGCTTGAAGAAAATAACTTAATCGTCAGAAAAGTTCAACCAAGTACCCCTGTTTCAATCATTTATTCTTTGTCATCACTCGGTACATCAATGGAAAACCTATTGGATGAATTGCTTCAATGGGGAATGCATTTTCGTAAAGAATCACTCAAAAAAAAATGATTTGAAAGATTTAACAACTGATTCTAGGGTTAAATTTTAAGTATCAACGCCCATTGTCAAGCTATGAATCAATCTATGTTCATTATTTTTGCAGACTTGGAATGTTAGCTCAGTTGGTTTAGAGCATCACGTCGACAACGTGAGGGTCACTGGTTCGAGTCCAGTACATTCCACTACCTACTAAAGTCATCATAACGTAGATATTTTCTCCGATTTTGAATCATTTATGTAGAAAACCAAGGTCAATATTTCCAATTTTAGCATTCTTTTTGAAATTGAATGAATTATCATTGGAGGTTAAAACTGATGAGAGTGGATTTTAATTAAGTTTACGTTGCAACTATTAAAAGTCTGCTGTTTATACAATAAAAACCATCATTTGTCAGTTTTCTCAGTGAATCCCCACTTTATGAAAACGATATTATTGATTTTTTCATCTTTTATTGGCTTAGGTGCTTACAGCCAATGCTTTACTTTTTACGGAGACCCTGCTCCATGTCCAACCAGCCAGGATAGTTTTGAGATCTATCAAAACGCTCTGAAGGTTTATCAATTTTATACCCAAAACAAGTCCTATAAAAACATCAAAACCAAGAAAATAAAAACGGATGCTGATAAAAAACTAGTTCACGATAAAATGTTGACTGCGCGTCAAATGTATTTTATTCTCAGAAAAGACAAACGAACCAATGTTCAAACCGGACTTCAAAAATCAAGTATGAACATAGGATATAAGGACATCCCCTACAGTCAATATTTTAATCACATTAGCAATCATCGTTTTAGACAACGAGACTTAGAAAATCAGATCATCAATGGAGAATCTCCCTTTCCACTTTACGATAATCGGATTGCTCCGGTGTTGATCAATGAATACAAATGTCTTGACTCGAATAGTCATTTTTTTGGAGACATCGTTCATATACCCCTTTATTTTCCAGTGGTGGTAAAACCTGTATCCATGTTATCTGCTGTAGAAAGGGCAGAACGAAACAAATTTCTTGAAATAACGGTTGAAAAAAGTCAAGTAAAAGTTGAATCCCCCGTAAACAAAACAAATCCAAAGCCATTATCAACTGAAGTTCGAAATAAAGGAGTACCTATCTATTATTATAATGGTTATGGCAGTGGATCCATTGTTGGATTTTTACATCAAAAAACGCTTCATAGAATTTGTAAGAGTGAATATCGTAGCTATGCCATGCCAAAATTCGCCAGAGAATTATTAGAAAATGAAACTGAACTTCAAAGGTGGGTAAAAAATCAATTTGGAGAAAAAATAGAACTTGATCAGCGTTAATATGCTACTATCATGCAGCAACTGCCCAGGCTTCTCAATACAGTTTTGATAAAGATTTAGAAATCAAGGATGCTATGCTGGCATTGGATTTAATAAGCGCAATATTGGCTTCCAAACTTTCTCCTTCGGTTTTTTCTGCGATATATTTTAATAAAAAGGGCGTAACTGATTTACCAACAATTTTATTTTTAGCTGCTTCCTCCAATGCCTCTAAAATAATTTGCTCCATGTACGTAGCATCCATCGATTGTTCTGCATTCAAAGGGTTGGCGATTAAAACAGATCCGTTTAATCCCATTTTCCATTTGACATGTAACAGACTGGCAATCTCTTCCGGAAGATCTATTCTTAATGGCGAAGGATAATCACTAAATTTTGAATAAAAGCTTGGAAATATTTCTTGCCCAATTGTAACAACCGGCACTCCGGCAGTTTCCAAAAATTCTAAAGTCAATCCGATATCCAGAATGGATTTCACTCCAGCAGATACCACTGCTACGTTTGTGCGAGAAAGTTCCGGCAGATCTGCGGAAATATCCATGGTTGATGTGGCTCCACGATGCACGCCACCTGTTCCTCCTGTTGCAAAGATTTGAATCCCGGCCATGGAAGCAATACGCATCGTTGCAGCCACTGTTGTACCGCCGGGTAATTTTTGTGAAACAACATAGGGCATGTCTCTTATACTAACTTTCCAAACCGAAGACTGTTGGGCAAAAAAAGCAATCTGATCTTGCGTTAATCCAACTTGTAGTTTGCCATCCAATATAGCAATGGTGGCAGGTACTGCACCGGATTTTCTTACCTCATCTTCCACAGCCAATGCGGTCTCCATATTTTGAGGCCAGGGCATACCATGAGAAATGATGGTAGATTCCAAGGCAACGATTGGGTCTCCATTTTTTAGCGCTTTGCTTACTTCCGGATTAATATTGAGAAAAGCATGATTCATATAATTCAGGATTTCATCCAATCCTGCAAGATAGCTTTTGATAAGGAAGGATGAACAGATCCTTGTACAGATAACACAGCTGATGCCATTACCTGCGCCGCTTGCTTGCATGCCGATTCGTCCCAACCCCAATACCAGCCTGCCACCCAGCCGGCCAAGGCTGCATCTCCGGCACCTGTACTATCAAATACTAAAACAGGAGAAATTTTTTCTTCGGAATAATTTACAGGATCTATCCAGTCACTTCCTTCGCTCCCCTTTCTCACCCAAGCATGTTGTATTCCCCGCTTTTTTAATTCCGTTTGTCGATCTTGAATAAGCTCATGTGGTTCCATGAAAGCAATCCATTCTGCTTCATTGGGGGTGATCATAAATACACCTTCCATATTGAGATCATACCATTGCTTTATTTTAGGGACCGAAACAGGTTCAAGTATGATTGGAATATGATATGAACGAGCAAAATCAATCAACCATTGCAATGCAGATTTTGAGAGATTGGCATCCGCCAAAATCATGCTGATTTGAATTGGATCCAGATTCAATTGTTCAAGATATTGCGCGGAAATAAAATCAGAAGTATGGTCTGAACTACTTGCCGCAAATAAGCTTCCATCAGGTTCAATAAAAGCAGTGAACTTTCCGGTTGCATTTTCCGTGCTTAACATTCTATCATGCTGAACTGAACAATACTGTAGGGTTTCAATCAAAAAAACCGAGTCTGCATCTTTTCCAATAACAGTTATCAATTCTACAGGAACATCCAACAACCCCAATTGACGCGCCACATTTCCCATCACCCCACCGGCAAAACGTTTGATCTCTACCGGATTCGAGGTACCTGGGATATATGGTTGTTTAGAAATATGCAGCTCATCTACCATGTAACCACCTACACAAATTATTTTTTTAGACATATGCAAATATATCAACCAGCTTCATTCCTTTGTCTCGATATGAAAACTGAGAATTAATGAGGGACATCTTGAAAAAGCTCAGCCAAGTGAATATCCAAAGCTTTAGATATCCTATACAGATGATAAATACTGGTATTTATCTTACCTAATTCAATCCGACTCAAGTGCGTGTATTCAATACCAGCATCCAATGCCAGTTTTTCAATGGAGAATTGTTTGGATTGCCGAATGGTACGGATTGAATTTCCCAAATTTTTGGAAACTTCTTCTTTAGTAAGGGACATATCAAGCAAATATGTTCCAATTCAATTATCATAGCAATAGCAAATCTGACATAATTTGATGTTTTTTTCACATAAATTGATGAGGGAAACAACAAACTTTATTTTTTTATCGCATGCTTGCTACTAATAAATTCAAATCTGTGTATTTAAGATCAAATTTTTCACTGAGATAGAAATTAGTCAGACTGCCTCTGAACAGATAAATACCGCTCCTCACATTCACTTTATACCAAACCATATTTTCAATGCCCCCATCCTCACCGGTTTCTATCAATAACGGCATCAATACATTGCTAATGGCCTGTGAAGCTGTTCTTGCAAACCCACTGGGAATATTCGGAACGCAATAATGAATTACATCGTATTTATGAAAAACCGGTTGCTCATGCGTAGTCACTTCACTGGTTTCAAAACAGCCTCCATGATCAATGGATACATCCACAATCACTGAGCCCGCTCGCATCTGACTGACCATTTCCTCTGAAACCACCACAGGTGTTCTTCCTGCAGCACCACTCAGCGCCCCTATCGCAACATCGCAAGTTTTTAGTTGCTTACTCAGAATTCTTGGCTCCATGACCGATGTCCATAACCGAACACCTATATTGTTCTGCAATCTTTTCAAACGATAAATACTGTTGTCAAACACTTTAACACTGGCCCCCATGGCCAATGCAGTTCTTGCGGCATATTCACCTACAATACCGGCACCAATGATCACCACTTTAGTCGGAGGAATACCACTGATGCCACCCACCAAAACCCCTTTACCCTGACTTGCATTGCTCAGATACTGACCCGCAATTAACATCACGGCACTACCCGCAATTTCACTCATACTGCGTACAATCGGATTATGGCCACTGTCATCTTTGAGGTTTTCAAAACTGATGGCAGTAACCCGCTTTTCCATCATCTTCTCCAAAATATTTTTCTTCATGATGGCCATATGAATCGGAGACAACACCGTGGTTTCCGGTTTTAACAACTCGCAATCTTCATCACTCACAGGTGCGCTTTTAACAAGAATATGCGCATTAAAAACCTCCTTTTTATCGTACACAATTCTGACCCCAACTTCACTGAAATCCTTATCGCTGTATTTTGCACCCAACCCGGCACCGGATTCCATCACTACCTCATGGCCATTTGCAATCAATACGCCGGCGGCCTCAGGTGTCAATGCAATTCTGCTTTCCTGAAAAGCCGTTTCGCGTGGAATACCAATAGATAATGATTCCAATCGAGGCTTGATGTCAAGTCGTTCTTCTTGTGTCTGATAATTGAATGTGGAAGAGATGATCGGTTTTGATGTAGCCATACAATTCAGTGATTACAATGTTTGGTAAAAAAGCAAAACGTAATTTAAACAATAATGCGAAGCCGACGTCTGTTTTCCGGCAGGATTTCCAATTGCACAATCATTGTTTCTGATGGACGAAATAATTCAGGAATACGCTCCGGCCACTCAACCAAACACTTTTCACCAGATCTGATCACATCCTCTATGCCGGCAGCAAAAGCCTCTTCCATAGAATGAATTCTATATAGATCCATGTGATAAATACTTGCCCCTTGCGGATCTGAGTATTCATTGATGATGGAAAAAGTTGGACTACTCGTTAAATCTTTCACTCCCCAACGCATACAAATTGAACGAATTAATGTAGTCTTCCCCACACCCATCTCTCCATAAAATGCAATCACTTTTTGATCTCCCGCAAAAACAACCAATTGCTCAGCCACTTGATCCAATTCATCTAAACTGTATTCTATTTCCATACCACAAAGATAAATTTCAGTTTTCGAACATCATTCCTCCATGATTAGAATAAATTTGAAGCATGAATAAGACCAACTGGAAAGTGGAAGGTATGACTTGCAGTAACTGTGCACGATCTGTAACCTCCTACCTGAATAAAAAAGGTATGCAGCAAGTTGCTGTAGACCCCATCAGTGGTAATGTTCAGTTTGAAGCACCGGAAGATGTATCCTTCAGCGAACTTAAATCAGGTATCCATGATTTGGGCTATGAAGTGGTGGATGATGAAGAAGAATCTAATCAAAAAAAAGGATTGCTTTCCAACAATAAAAACCGCTTTCTCATTACCCTTCCATTCACAATCACGTTGATGCTGCACATGCTGCATCCATGGATTCCTTTACATATCCTCATGAATGGTACATTTCAATTCATACTTTGTTTACCGGTGTTTCTCATGGGACTTTGGTTCTTTGGAAAAAGCGCCTGGAGTAGTATCCGACATGGGAGTCCAAACATGAACGTATTGGTGACCATGGGAGCCATGGTATCCTTTGTTTACAGCTGTTACGGCTATTTTGTTTTATCAGATGCAAACTATCTATTCTTCGAAACAACAGCATCCATTATTACCCTCGTATTATTGGGTAATTGGCTGGAAGAGCGAACCATGGAATCCACTCAAAAAGTTGTAAACAAATTATTGGCCAAACAAAAAATCATGGCCAATATGATCGCTTTTGATGATCAACATCAGGAAATTATTTTTCCCATAGAAAATATTCAGTTGCGCGTGGGCGACCTGATTCTAATTCAAACTGGAGAACAGGTTCCCATGGATTGTAAAATACTTTGGGGAGATGCTGAGGTCAATGAATCAATACTAACCGGAGAATCCACATTACTTAAAAAAATAAAAAAGGATCGGTTGATCGGTGGCAGCATCCTCGAATCTGGAAGCGTCAAAGCACAGGTAACAGCAACCGGAGAATCAACCGTTTTATCTGGCATTATTCGACTTATTCAAAAAGCACAACAGGAAAAACCACCGCTACAACAATTAGCTGACCGAATCAGCGCAAAATTTGTACCGCTCGTACTGCTACTCTCTTTAGTAAGCTTTTTGATGAATTATTTTTTACTACAGATTGATGTATCAGACGCCCTATTACGTTCAATCGCAGTTTTAGTGATTTCTTGTCCTTGTGCCATGGGACTCGCAACTCCTGCAGCAATTTCTGTTGGTACAGGCAGAGCTGCACGCAATGGAATCTTGTATACACAATCAGGTATATGGGAAAAATTCCGCGAAATCCGTCAGGTCGTTTTTGACAAAACCGGCACATTGACTACCGGAGAATTTTCAATCACAGATTTTAAGACAAGTATTGATACTGCTGCTTTTCAATCCATCGTATTTACGATGGAACAACACACTTCGCACCCGATTGCAAAAAGTATTCTGCGGTCTTGGTCGGGCACACCAACCACAAGGTTAAGTAAAGTAGTAGAAATCAAAGGACAAGGAATAGAAGCAACAGATACGGAAGGAAATCAATATCGTTTAGGCAAGTCCGTTAGTAATACGGAAACTTCTCCGGAATCTGTCCAGCGCGTTTTCCTTTATAAGAATGAGCAAGAGATAGGATGGATTGAATTGCAAGATACGCTGAGGCCGGAGTCGAAATCTGTGATTGATTGGTTTAAAAGCAAAGGAATCAAAACAATTTTATTAAGTGGCGATCGAGAAACCAATGCAAAGAAAATCTCGGCTCAGTTAGGCATTGATGAATGCTTTGCAGAACAATCACCTGCGCAAAAACTCGAAAAGATCAAAGCGCTCGATCAATTAAATCCAACAGCCATGGTTGGCGATGGCGTAAACGATGCGCCTGCGTTGGCAGCAGCCTCTATTGGAATATCCCTTTCCAATGCAACTCAGTTAGCGCAACAACAAGCCGGTGTTTTACTCATGCAACAAGGTCTGACCAAACTTCCTGAAGCCTGGGGTATCGGATTACATACCTATTCCACGGTTAAAAAAAATCTTTTCTGGGCTTTTTCCTACAATTTGCTGGCCATTCCCATCGCAGCATTTGGCATGCTCACACCTACCTTATCAGCCCTCGCTATGGGATTCAGCGACCTGATGCTGGCATTCATTTCACTGCATCTCTTCATAAAAAAAGTTACCTGATTCTAATGATAAAACCCATTGATGTGTTGCAAAAATACTGGGGACATGGAGTATTCAGAGGAATGCAATCATCCATCATTGAAGTAGTATTGTGTGGAAAGGATGTACTTGCACTCATGCCTACCGGAGGCGGAAAATCCATTTGTTTTCAAGTACCCGCATTGATGATGAATGGGGTATGCTTGGTCATTACCCCGTTGATTGCCCTGATGAAAGATCAGGTAGAACAACTGTCACGTAGAAATATTTCTGCTGCTGCGATTCATACAGGCATGAGCAAAGAAGAAGTAAGCGAAGTGATGAATCAGGTGGAGCAAGGGAAAATCAAATTTTTGTATTTATCGCCTGAAAGACTGGAATCAAAGCGGTTTAGGGAAATGATTCAATGGCTTAAACCTGCGTTGATTGCCATTGATGAAGCACATTGTATCTCTCAATGGGGCTACGATTTTCGTCCCTCCTATTTGAAAATTGCAACCATCAGGGAATATTTCCCATTGGTTTCCATCATAGCACTAACGGCATCGGCTACACGCAATGTTCAAGCCGATATTTGTTTACAGTTAAAATTCAAAAAACAACATCAAGTATTTAAACAATCCTTTCATCGTCCAAATATTGAATACCAGGTTTCATTTCCTGCATCGAAGCATACTACTATGATTGAATGGATCAATCGACATCCAAACAAAACTGCCATCGTATATGCTCGAAGCAGAAAGCAGACGGTTCAAGTGGCAGCTTTACTCAATCAGCATGGTATCTCTGCAGATTTCTATCACGCAGGACTAACCACGGAAGAACGCAGTATAAAACAAACGAATTGGATTGAAAATAAAATACAGGTGATTGTATGTACCAATGCTTTCGGTATGGGCATTGACAAACCGGACGTAAGACTGGTTATACATTTATCATTACCGGAAAGTCTGGAATATTACTACCAGGAGGCCGGTAGAGCAGGACGAGACGGGAAGCCTGCGCTTGCAGTTCTATTGACTTCAGATTCGGACTTCAAAGGACTACATCAAATGCACGCGTTAAGGTACCCGGACGCGGCAACTATACAGCGACTGTATTTTCAGTTGATGGATTATTTGCAAGTACCTGCAGGACATGGCGTCGGACATAATCTTCCGTTTGATTTATCATTGTTTTCGGAACGATTTGGTTGGGATTCAGCGCAAGCAGGTTATACATTGAAGACCTTGGAACAGGAGGGACTATTTTACAGAGCAGAAGGACATTTGCGACCTTCCTCGTTGTTATTCATCACCAACAGGCATACCATTGCTGAACTAGAAAAACATGAACCCAAAACAGGACCTATCATCAAAGCTTTGCTCAGAAGTTATGAAGGAATTTGGGACTTCCCGGCCAACATCAGAGAAACCTGGTTAGCCAAACAAACCTCCACACCCATTGATGTTGTTAGACAACAATTGAAATGGCTTCATCAGCAAGGAATGGTTGAATATAAAGCGGCCTCAGACAAACCTGAGATCGTTTTACTGATGAACAGAATGTACAGAGATGATTTTAAGATGGACGAACAAAGAATCAGACTATTGAAAGAACAACATTTGGAAAGAATCAAAGAGATGATTGCTTATGCTTCAACAGCAGAAATTTGCAGAAGTGTTTTTATTGGAAAATACTTTGATGACCTGAGTATTGAGTCGTGTGGAGTATGTGACGTTTGCAAATCGAAAAAAGGAAAAAGCACCAAGCTGAATGACCGGATAAAATTGATTTTGAAAAAAAGCAACAAAGGAGAAATCAGTATACAAGCAATAAAAGAAATATTCAGCGATATTCCGGAGCACTCATGGAATAGTATTTTGAAGCAATTGATCGACGATGGATTGATCAAGCTGATTGACTAAAAATAAAAAAAGGGACCAAGATAAACATCTAGTCCCGCTTTAAAATCCAATATCCTATGAAAAACCAAAACAAAGGTAACTGCTCAGCGTTACATTTTGTCATTTTTTTTGCATTTCAGCATATTTTTTTACAGACGAAAGAATGTGTTTTTTGATATCATATCTTTGTCTGGAACCCTTGTCTGAACTAGGTTTACATAAACAAAGAGATTCTTATCTAGAAAAATAATATTTCTAAAGTTTTTAGGTAAATGAAAAAACTATATGTCATATCTGCTATGTTGCTTCTCATTGCTTGGATGCAGCATGGGTTCCAAAAAACAGCACCCTATCGTTATAATAAAGCAACATTAGGCGCTCAACTTTTTCAAGAGAAAATATTGTCGCTCGACTCATCTGTAAGTTGTGCAAGTTGTCATCAACCGGAACATGCTTTTACAGATTCAGTTGCTTTTAGCAATGGCATTCATGGTAAAGTCGCAAAACGGAATACGCCGTCCGTGCTTAATGTAAAATTTCGTCCATACTTTTTTTGGGATGGACGTGTAAATACATTGGCAGCCCAGGCATTGTTCCCGATTCAAAATCCAGATGAAATGGGATTGCCCATTGAACAAGCTGTTCAACGCTTGAATGAATCACCCTATTACGTTCATTATTTTAAAAAAGTTTTTCGGGAAAAACCCAATGCAACAAATCTAGGATTGGCATTGCAGGCATTTCAGGAAACTTTGGAAACAACAGACAGTAAGTTTGACGACTGGAGTTATGGGAAAGCCACGCTAACGGATATGGAGGAACGAGGCAGGGAACTATTTACAGGAGACAAAGCAAAATGTTTCAATTGTCATTTTCTGGAAGACTTTACCAATGACGATTTCAAGAGCATAGGATTGTTTGATGGGAAATTGCTCAACGACAGCGGAAGAATGCTCATCACCGGAAATCCTGAAGATCTGGGTAAATTCAAAACGCCCGGTTTAAGAAATGTGGCACTCACCGCACCATACATGCACAATGGCATGTTTAATACGTTGGAAGAAGTGATTGAATATTACAATGATCCTCGTAAAATAATTGCAGACCCGATCAATATGGATACTGCATTACAAAAAACACTTGGACTTACTCCGCAGGAAAAGGCGGATCTGGTGGCCTTTTTACGCACATTGACGGATAAAAAGTATGATCAGAAATCATTCAAATAATGATGTGAAATTTATCTGGATCCTGTTTGTTTAACAAAATATTATTTTCCTTTGCATGTGCTAATAAAATGAATGTCCTATTTTGAAGTCAACTAAAACGATTTGCCATGGAAACAACAAAACCAAAAATCCTGCTTTGCGAGGACGACACCAACCTGGGCATGGTACTGAAAAATTATCTTGAACTGAATGATTATGATGTTACCCTGGAAAGGGACGGCAGGTTGGGATTGGCTGCTTTCCAGCGCGAAAAATTTGATATCTGTTTGTTAGACGTGATGATGCCAAATATGGTTGGATTCACCGTAGCAGAAGAAATTCGCGACATCAATCCGGATGTTCCATTATTCTTTCTCAGTGCTAAAACAATGAAGGATGATATTATACAAGGATACAAACTGGGTGCGGATGATTATATCACCAAGCCATTTGACAGCGAGGTATTGCTTCATAAAATCAAAGCCATCATTAAGCGAAATGAAGAAACACATCGTGAGGAAGTGAATGCTGAATTTGATCTGGGTAAATATCACTTCAATCCAAGACTTCGCGAGTTGATTTACGAAGGTAAAACACAGACCTTGTCGCCCAAGGAAAACGACTTGCTTCGTATGTTGGCTGAATACAAAAATGATTTATTGCCGCGTGAAGCCGCCCTCAAAAAAATCTGGGGAAGTGATACTTACTTCAATGGAAGAAGTATGGATGTTTACATTGCAAAGCTTAGAAAGTATTTGAAAAATGATGAAAAGCTGGAGATCGTGAACATACATGGAAACGGATTCCGTTTGGTGGTTTCTGAGTAACTCACAATAAAACCATTATCAAGTGCCGGATTATTAATCTGGCACTTTTATTTTATACCAACCTGATACTTTTTAGCAAGTGATGGAATCATCGAAGAAATGA
>JBILCT010000118.1:0-4960 GCA_044353025.1 Ferruginibacter sp.
TGACTATTGATCACTATCATCTGACACGTTTCGCTCCAACAAGGAGTTGGCGAAGCAAGGGTATTATTTTTTACCCAAAGGCAAACGCGGTAAGTTCCCGGAGATGTATAAGTATGTGTCGGATTGATATCACTGGAAAAACTGCTGTCGCCAAAACTCCATTTTACGGAATCACCAGGTGAAATAAAATTGGTCAAATTCGTAAATGCAACAGTATTCACTGCACCCTGAACGGCTGCATAACGGAAACCCGCGATCAAATTACAAGGCGTGTTACATTGGATAACAATGTTTTGAATAACACTGTCAAAGCACACTGTTTGTCCCAGACTGTCTTTCTTAAGAAGTTCATGATAGATTGTATAGACGCCACAATTTGCATAAGTATGTGTAGCATATGCCTGTGTCTTTAGTGGTGAGCCATCACCAAAATACCAGCGATGGGAAACGGTCAGAAATGAATCGTATGCCATCGATGGAGATACAGACAAGGTGTTTCCATTAACAGTCGATGAGAAACTCGCATCGCAAAGCTGTGCATTCAATTCAGTCGAAGAAAAAGCAAGCAAAATGCCTAGAACGAGTGTGTAAAATTTTCTCATGATATAAGAATTGTTTAAAATAAAAATCAGAATATAAAATTCAGCTCAACAAATTTATCATTTTTGGGTAGTAAATCTTGTTCGATTTTGTCTTTTTGCTAATAAAATTTAGTTATCAGATTTCGATTTCTTCTATTCAATGCTCATCATATCAAATATGTTGTCTGTTTACCCCGTTATTTTTTAATTATCTTCGCGATTCAAATTTGATACCATGAAGTGGCTGAACCTTTACATTAAACATAGACTTTTAATTGGAATTTTGTTGTTGGCTTTAGCCATTTTTACGCATCTGCAAGCTGGTTTTTGGCCTTCTTTCATCATTTATTTATTGTCGGTGATCAGTATTGTGGGGTACTTTATATTAGGTCCGATGCGACTGATCCAAACGGCCATGGAGCAAGGCGATATGGTTGAAGCTCAACGCATTGTGAAGTCAATTAAGTTCCCTGGCCTGCTGATCAAACCCATTCGTTCTGTTTATTATACCATTCAGGGTAACCTTGCCATGGCCAATCAGGATTTTGATCAGGCAGAACAAATGATGAAAAAAGGTTTGTCTCTCAGCGGCAGTTTAACCCAACAAGCCGAAGGACCCAGTAAATTACAATTGGGTATGCTCTCTGTTCAGCGTGGCGACATGAAACAAGGCGAAGCTTACATCCGCCAAGCCATTCGAGTTGGATTGCCGGACGATGATAATTATGCCGCAGCATATCTTCAACTTTGTTCCATTATGATGAACAAACGTGAATTCCGTGCTGCGAAAGAATTCTTCCGCAAAGCAAAAAACTATAAACCGGTAACTCCTCAATTGATTGATCAGATCAAGCAAATTGAGAAGTACATCGGTAGAATGCCGGGTTAGTAGTTATGAAAACTGATTAATGACGGGGAAACAATTTTTCTACAGCCTGAAAACGATGGTCGAAAATACCTTTCAATTGTTTTTGTACGAAAAGCGTGTTTGCCACATCACCTAGAATCCACATGGGTAACTTGTAGTGTACAATGTCTGTCATTTCAATACCATTGGGCGTTTCCAAGAAATGATGCTGGTGATGCCAAAGAGAATATGGACCAAAACGTTGTTCATCTACAAAAAACTTCCCCTCCTGAACATGGGTGATCTCCGTCATCCAATACAATGGAATGCCCAGCACCGGTTTCACACGATATTCAATGATTTGTCCGGCATACATTTTGTTTCCATGAAACTGTGAGATGATTTCAAAACCCAAATGTGCAGGTGTTATTTTGGCCAAATTGGCCGGATTGCTAAAAAAATCCCAAGCTGTATTCAAATCTGTGGGTATGGTTTGCTTGGTCTGTAGGTGGTATACTTTACTCATGGAATTAAAAACAATCAAAAAGAGGAAAGGTTTCAAAAAACAAATTACTCCAGTAAAGATTCCAATGTTAACAAATTGTTACCAATCGTTGTTTTGCTGATTGATGGCGGTTTCTAAAGGGTACTTTTGCCAAAAAAAGATGTCCGGATTTAACTCTATACTTAAAATATTTCTACCCAAAGACAGGGTGTTCTTCCAATTGTTTGAAAGTGTGGCAGACGAGTTAGTAAAAATGAGTGAAAAACTGAAAGAGATTGTTCATGAGCCAGATTTTGAAGTTCGTGCAAAATTGATCAAAGAGGTAGAAGACATGGAACATGTGAATGATGATTACACGCATCAGATTTTTACAGAGCTAGGTAAAAATTTTATTACTCCATTTGATCGAGAAGACATTCACTATCTAGCTTCTGCACTTGATGATATTGCAGACTATATCCATGCTTCTGCAAAAAAAATAAATTTCTATCGTGTCAACCCAAATGATCCGGGCATTCAAAAAATGGCTGACATCATTGCTTTGGGTTGCATGGCTGTTCACAATGCAGTGAAAGAGTTGAGAAACATGAAAAATATGCGCAAAATTACCGACGCCCTCGTTGCCATCAATAGTTTTGAAAATCAAGCAGACGATATTTTTGACATGAGCATCGAACGTCTTTTTGCCGAAGAGCCCGATGCAAAAGAAGTTATCAAAAAACGTGAAATTTATCAGGTAATGGAAATCGTTACCGACAAATGTGAGGATGCAGCCAATGTAATTGAAAGCATCATCGTTAAATACGCATAGTCCGTAAAAGTCCATTACACCTAACATGACCCTTGTAATCCTCATTGTTGCACTGGCATTGATCTTTGATTATATCAACGGATTCCATGATGCTGCTAACTCAATTGCCACGGTTGTTTCAACCAAAGTACTTACTCCTTTTCAGGCAGTCGTTTGGGCGGCATTTTTCAACTGTGTGGCCTTTTTCATATTTAAAGATCATGCGGTAGCCAATACCATCAGCAAAACAGTCAACAAAGAATTCATCACACTTCCAGTAATACTTTCCGGATTGGTTGCTGCCATATTTTGGAACCTGCTTACCTGGTGGTACGGCATCCCTTCTTCATCATCACATACACTGATAGGCGGATTTGCAGGAGCAGCTGTTGCACACGGATATGCCACAAACGGCTGGGATACCTCATTCAAAGAGATCATTCAATCGGATATCATTCTCAATACTGTTTTCTTTATTTTTTTAGCGCCTTTAATCGGAATGATCATTTCAATTTTCATCACACTGGTTACCATCATGCGTAATGTTTGGTTGAGAATTCTGATTATCGCATTAGCTACCGGATTAACGTTGTATGCTTTGGATCGATTTGAAGAGAAAAAAATGGATGAGAATGTTCAGAAATTTTTGAAGATTGATAAATACAAAAAAGAAGTTGCTGAGACCAAAGAGAAATTGAAACTGCAACCAGGGGATGCTGGGATTCAAAAAGAACTTCAAACGGCAGAACAAAAATTGGAGAACGCGCTACCCAACTATCAAAATATTCATCAATTGGTTGTTCGGTATGATGAATTAGGCAGCCAATTCATCGCAGACCAAACGTCAGAAAAAGGATGGTTGAAAGATATTCAAGCAAGCCGATTGAAAGATGAAATTCGAAACAGCAATGGATACTTGATCCTTGAAGCAAGATCCGGAGACAATGCAGACGCCAAACTTCATTACACCGAAGCCAAAGAGGCTACTGAAAAATATAAAGACCCCATCAAACTTTACTTCAACCAAGAAATTTCGTCAGAACGTTTGTTTTCATCCCTCAATAATCTTTATCCGATTGCCGCAGTGAACAGGGAGAAAGTGATGAAAAAAATTGCAGCATTTGATATAAAAAAATCATTTCAAAAAGATATTGAGAAAGCAGATAACTCTATCATTTCATGGGGAATTCTGATTTCGTCCATTCTATTTTGTTTGATTTATCTCTATGTAGAAAAAATACGCACCCCAACCGCATTCAAGGTATCCAATATGTTCAAAAAGCTTCAATTATTGAGCTCTGCCGCATTCAGTATTGGTCACGGTGGTAATGACGCGCAGAAAGTGATGGGTATCATTGGGGCTGCACTGATCGCGAACGGGCACATTCAAAATTTTTCAGAGCTTCCAAATTGGGTTCCCATCTCCTGCTATCTTGCCATTGGTTTAGGCACCATGAGTGGTGGATGGAAGATTGTAAAAACCATGGGCACAAAAATTACCAAGGTTACTCCGCTGGAAGGGGTTTCTGCTGAAACAGCCGGTGCATTTACTTTATTCTTTACCGGGCAAATGGGTATTCCCGTTTCAACCACACATACCATCACCGGAAGTATTATTGGCGTTGGAGCAACCAAGCGATTGAGTGCCGTACGCTGGGGAGTAACCATTAATCTGCTTTGGGCATGGATTTTAACCATACCCATCAGCGCCATGCTGGCCGGATTGGTATATTGGCTGACCACTTTTTTTCATTGATTTAACACATCAATTTTTACGATAAGCGCTGATTTTATTCATAGAAATTTTCTTCTGCAATCACATCTTTTTATTTTTCTTTGCAGTGAATAATATTGGCACTGCAAGCAGAAGTGATTCATAACGATTTATCGCCGAAAAACAGAGCACACAACATGAGAAAAATTTTGGTTACCGGCGGTTGCGGATATATCGGCTCACACACTTTAGTAGATTTGATCGAACATGGATATCATGTAATATCCATTGATAATAATAGTAGAAGCAATCCTGATATTTTAGATGGCGTTGAAAAAATCACCGGCATTCGAGTAAAGAATTATGCCATCGATCTTTGCAATGCAGATGATACTAAAGCTGTTTTTCAGGAAAATCCGGATATCAGCGGCGTCATCCATTTTGCTGCATACAAAGCAGTGGGTGAATCTGTAGAAAATCCATTGCTGTATTTTCAAAATAATTTACAGTCTTTGGTCAATGT
>JBILCT010000119.1:0-4957 GCA_044353025.1 Ferruginibacter sp.
GCGTAAGCAGGATAATTTACACAGATTTGCGGTGTGCCTGCATGTACATAATCAAAAAATCGATTAGCCAGTGAATAATAATTATTCTTAGATTCTTTTTCGAACAGCGTTATACCTATGCGTGCGGTGGAAGTTATCTTTCTTAATTCATTGGGTTCTACGTTGCCTTTGAAAATAACCTTGTCGGATAATCCGTGTAAAGAAACAAGCGCTTTTGTTTGATCTAAATAATTTCCGGTTCCACAGATGACTAATTTTCCTTGAACATCTCTCATGGCAGGAATCAAAGTTTCAAAGCATCGGCCTTCGTTAACCGCGCCCTGGTACAAGATAAACCCCTCCCTTTTTACTAGGTTATTCGTTGGTTGAAACAAACTCATGTTCCTGACCACATGGTAATTTAGATTATATTTCTCCTTAAAATAATCAGTAAGGTATTGATTGACAGCATAACCATGTAGAAATTTTGGAACAGCATATCGTTCAATCCTAGTCCAAATCCTGTGTATAAACGGACGTTCAATCACTTCTTTCATCTCACAAAAAAGTTCATGCGCGTCATACATACGAATTGTTCCCTTCAGTTTACTTACAAACAAAACGGGTAAAATGGTATCTAAATCAATGGCGACGACACCATTCATTTTTCGGAAAAACAAGAAAAAAAACAACCGAAGATTGAACTCCAGGTAAAACATCGGACCACGATTGAAAAGGCAATTCAATCGAGTTTGGCGGTAAGATCTTTCCTTCAAAAGGGGGGAAGAGTTCAATCTTCGTCCAACCAGATGAATATCGTATCCCGCACTCTTCAAGCTGCTACAAATTCTGAACATCCTTTGATCAAAACTTAAATCATTGGTTACCGTAAAATAAATTATGGGGTGGGCAGACATATAAACTTAGACGAACTTAGCGTAAAAAACCATTGGAAATCAACTTTTTTAGAATAATTCAAGATAAATAATCCCATTTTTAGAAAGGAAACCTTAACTTTGCGCACGTAAAAAGAAACATTAAAACATCGGGTTTTAAAAATTTAAGCAATGTCCCATTTAACTACAGAAAGAAAAGTAACTATTTTCCAAACTTATGGTGGAAAAGCAACCAATACCGGCTCAATTGAAGGCCAGGTAGCTATGCTCACAGAGCGTATCAATCATATCTCTAACCATTTGAAAGGAAACAAGAAAGATTTCTCTTCACAGCGTGGACTGATGATGATGGTTGGTAAGCGCAAGCGTTTGTTAACATACCTCAGCAAGCATGACTTATCCGGCTATCGTTCTTTGATCGAGAAGTTGGGTCTGCGTAAATAATCTGAATTTTTTCTTCACGTTATCTGAATGACTCCCAACTTTTAATATGTTGGGATTTGTTCTTTGTAGATAACTATCCTTCACTTCGGAAATTCCAACCGGATTATTCCGTATAAATTTAAGCATATGTCGTTTTTACAACCGAAATCCGTAACCTTCGATATGGGTGGTGGTCGCATGGTCACCATCGAAACCGGTAAACTTGCTCGTCAGTCTGATGGGGCTGTTACTGTTCGTCAGGGCAACTGTATTATTCTTGCAACTGTAGTTGCCAATAAAGAACCTAAAGCCGGACAAAGTTTTTTCCCTTTGTCTGTAGATTATCAAGAAAAATTCGCTTCTGCCGGACGCGTTCCCGGATCTTTCTTCAAACGTGAAGCACGCTTGAATGACTATGAAATCCTGACCTCTCGTTTGATTGATCGTGCACTGCGTCCTTTGTTTCCAGAAGATTATTTCTGCGATGTACAAGTTCTCGTTAGTCTTATTTCCTCCGATGATGAAGTATTACCGGATGCATTGGCTTGTTTGGCTGCTTCCGCTGCGCTTGCTGTTTCTGATATTCCTGTGATGGAAATCATTTCAGAGGTTCGTGTTGGCCGTGTCAATGGTGAGTATTTGATCAATCCAACACGCAGTCAAATGAGTAATTCTGATATGGAATTCATCATCGCTGCCACCAATAAAAACATCATGATGGTGGAAGGGGAGAGTAATGAATGCCAGGAAGAAGATCTGATCAAAGCATTGGAACTTGCACACGATGCCATTCGCATTCAAGTGAAAGCGCAGGAAGAATTGCGTGCGCTCGTTGGGGTAACTGAAAAACGTCAATACACGAAACCTTATCGCAACGAAGAACTGTACGAGAATATTAAAGCATTTGCTCAGGATAAAATGCATGTAATTGCATCATCCGCTTCTGCAAAGCATGAAAGAAGCGCTGCTTTTAAATTATTGGAGTCAGATTTAAAAGCACATTTGGGAGAAGAACTTGCTGATGAAGACAAACCATTGGTCGGATTTTATTTTGGCGAACTGCAGTATCACGTAGTTCGTGATATGATTTTGAATGATCGTAAACGATTGGATGGACGTGGAACAGAAGATATTCGTCCTTTAGAAATGGAAACCGATATTCTGCCAACGCCACACGGATCAGCTTTATTTACCAGAGGAGAAACGCAATCGTTGACTACCGTAACACTCGGAACTCCGCTTGATGAATTACTGGTTGAAAGTGCGCATTCGTCAGAGTATACCAAATTTATTTTGCATTATAATTTTCCACCATTCAGTACCGGTGAGGTAAAAATGATGCGTGGCGTGGGTAGGAGAGAAGTGGGACATGGTAATTTGGCCATGCGTTCTCTTAAGAAAATGATGCCAGGAAAAGATTATCCTTATACGGTTCGAGTGGTAAGTGATATCCTGGAAAGTAATGGTTCTTCATCCATGGCCACCGTATGTGCCGGTTCACTTGCTTTGATGGATGCAGGCGTTCCATTGCGTAAACACGTTAGCGGAGTCGCCATGGGATTGATCACCAAGGGAGATCAATTTGCTGTACTTACAGACATCTTAGGAGATGAAGATCATTTGGGTGATATGGATTTTAAAGTTACCGGAACTCGAGATGGAATCTGCGGCGTTCAAATGGATATTAAGGTAGATGGATTGAGCATGGATGTAATGCGTCAGGCATTGGCCCAAGCGAAGAAAGGTCGTATGCACATTTTGGATGCCATGCACCATTGCGTAGAAGCGGCTCGCTCCGAAGTAAAACCACATGCACCACGCATGGTGAAACTCTTTATTGATAAAGAATACATTGGTGCTGTCATCGGACCGGGTGGTAAAGTAATCCAAGAAATTCAGCGTGAAACTGGTGCTACCATCAACATTGAAGAGGTGAATAACCAAGGAGAAGTAAGTGTGTTTGCTAAAGAAAAAACTGCCCTGGATCGTGCAGTTGCCTGGATCAATGGCATCGTCGCAGTACCTGAAGTTGGTAAAACCTATGACGGAATCGTGAAAAGTATCAAAGAGTTTGGCGCATTTGTTGAATTCTTACCAAAGAAAGAAGGTTTATTACACATTAGCGAAATCAGTTGGAAACGATTGGCAAGCATGGAAGGTATATTCAACGAAGGAGATGCCGTTAAAGTTAAATTGTTGGATGTAGATCCAAGAACCGGCAAATTCAAGTTGAGTAGAAAGGCACTGATGCCCAAACCGGAAATGCCTAACAACCCAACGTCGGAACAAGCTTAATTCAATCTAAACTTACACTGCAATCAAACTAGATTGCAGTTTTTTTTATGTATACAAACATCGTAATCCCCTGTAACAATGTATCCGAAATGGAATTATGGATTGCAAAATTCAGTGAAATTCAATTTCTGGGTATTGAAGAAAGACCCACAGAATTAGTAATTAGTATGGAGAAAGATAATCCTGACATTGAAATGGTGTTGCAACAACTCAAAATGTCGGAGACTGCTTTCAGTTTGGAAACCTTGGAACCAACCAATTGGAATGCCCATTGGGAGAGTCAATTTGAACCCATTGTTATTCCCAACCCCATAGATGAATCGCCAATGCTCTACATCAGGGCTCATTTTCATCCACTTCGACCTGAAATTCCAAAAGAAATTTGCATTACACCTAAAATGAGTTTTGGAACCGGTCATCATGCTACCACTTTGCAAATGATACAGATGATGAGCCAATTGAGTTTTCAGGGTAAAACAGTGTTGGATTTTGGAACCGGAACCGGAATTCTAGCCATTTATGCTGAGATGCTGGGCGCTTTTCAAATAGTTGCTATTGATTATGATCCGTGGTGTATTGAAAATACCCGGGAGAACTTACATACCAATGATTGTAAGAAAATAACCGTCTCGCAAGCTGATCATTGTCCTGATTTAAATGAACCGGTTGATATTATCTTGGCGAATATCAACCTGAATGTAATTCAAGATAATTTGAATGCCATCTTAAAATCAATAAAAATTGGTGGCAAAGTATTATTCAGCGGGGTATTGGAGCACGATAAAGATTTATTGCATTCATCTATTTTACAAACCGGACTCCAAATAACCGAAGTGAAATCATTAAACCAATGGCTGGTGGTTTGTGCAGAACGAAAATAAACTTGATTATACCACGATTTTTTCTATTAAGAAGGTAATGGCATATGTTAGAGTAGACAAATTTCCCTTAGAAATATGATACCCACTCTATGTTACCAAATGGTTAACTGAACGAAAAAATACTTATTTTCGTTCATCCTTTTTACGATGAAAGAACTATTATTGATTTTTTTGGCCTATCTAATCGGATCTATTCCAACCGCATTAATCATCAGTCGTCGTTTTTTTGACATTGATATACGCGAGTATGGAAGCGGAAATATGGGTGCTACAAATGCATTTAGAGTACTTGGACCAAAATTCGGAACCATCATTATGGTTTTAGATGTTCTGAAAGGGATGTGTGCAGTCGGGCTTTTTTATTTATTACCCTATTATCTCGAGGACGAAACAGCCAGAACTAATTTTATGATTGGATTAGGACTTGCGGCAGTATTAGGCCACATTTTCCCAATTTTTGCCGATTTTAAAGGTGGAAAAGGA
>JBILCT010000120.1:0-4952 GCA_044353025.1 Ferruginibacter sp.
TCGTTGGCATGAACACCAATCGGGCGATTGATATGCTGGAAGAAAAAGGCTTTGAAGTGGTGATTTATGATTCAGTTTATACAGATACTGCAAAAAAAGGAACTGTCCTAAAGCAAATACCTGACCCAAACAGCACAGTGAAAATTAATCGGACGGTCTTGCTTACTGTTAATCGCGTAACAATGCCATTGATAGACATGCCCTCCTTGAATGGGAAGTCCTTGAATTTTGCATTGGAAATCATGCATAGAAGTCATTTGGTGCTTGGAGATACAACTTTCAGGGCTGATTTTATGCGGGGTTCCATTTTAGAACAAAGATTTCGAGGTGATATTATCCAGCCCGGAACAAAAATACCTTGGGGCTCAACCATTGACCTGGTTGTGGGTAGCGGTTTAAGTGATCAACCCATACCTGTGCCTGAACTGATTGGACTAAGTTTTGATGAAGTGAAAGTTCTTTTGGAACAATCGGGCATTCTATTAGGAGCTACCATTTTGGATCCTGATGTAACAGACACCGCATCTGCATTTATTTGGAAGCAAATTCCGCCAAGTTTAAATGAGGTCGGAGAAAAATTGCTCATACAACCCGGACAGCTGATGGATCTTTGGTTGTCGGTTGAAAGAAAAGATTTGATAGATAGTTTAAATAAAACCAATTAATTTTTTATTTATGGAAATAATTCAGGCCGAAGCATTGCATCAAAGACTAAACGCAGGAGAAAGTCTTCATTTATTGGATGTACGTCAGCCGGATGAACATGCGGAATACAACATCGGTGGAACTTTGTTGCCATTGGGTGACATCATGTCTCTTCAGGTTGACTCGATAGAAGATTGGCGCAATCAGGAAGTTATTTGTTATTGCCGCAGTGGACAACGCAGCATGCAGGCTTGTATGATGCTGGAATCCATGGGTTTTACAAACGTAAAAAACTTGGCAGGCGGTATGCTAAACTGGAAGACACAGTTTGGTTAGTATGCATTAACGCCTGTTCCAGTTGAATTTCATGCCAATCATTCCATGGATGGTAGCCATCGGATAGTAATAACGATCGCGGTATAAATTCCCTCCGGAAATATATGAATAGGTGTAACCATTGGGTTCATATTCTTCAGAGAAGATATTATTGATTAGCACATAGCCCGTCCATTTAATTTTTTTTCGGTTCATCAATGTTGCATCAACTCGGAAATCATTGATCCAGAATGGATCTAATCGTTTGAAAGGATCAGTGGTGTTGTCAAGGTACTGATGACCAACGTATCTGGACATCCAGGAAAGATTCAGATTTTTATGTGCATTCCATTCCAAAGTTCCGTTTGCCATCGTAGATGGAGAGAAGGCCAAATTGGTTGTAGCATAAAAATTAGCCTGTTGTATGCCGGCATCATAATCATCAAAGAACTCGGTGTAATCCAAAGCCTTGTTTTGACTGAATGTTGCATTAGAGCGTAAAATCAGGGTAGGAGTGATGTTGATACGAGCTGAAATTTCAATACCTCTTCTGAAGCTTTGCGGTATGTTTGTTCTTGCATAAGCAAAAACATCATTGACACGACCATTCAAGACCAACTGATCTTTATAAATCATGTAATAACCATTAATATCAAGGCCAAATGATGGTGTTTGATAACTTAGTCCAAGCTCGAAGTCATTTAATTTTTCAGCACGAGGTTGATCTTTCGTACTCGCTTCAAAATCATCCCGGTTCGGTTCTTTTGCGCCTCTGGCATAAGAAGCATAATATTTCCATTGATTTTGCATGTAACTAATGCCAACTTTTGGATTGAAAAATAAATATTTGTTATCTGAAACTATGGTTGGGTTGTTCCTAAAACCATGGATGATATAGTTTACATAACGGATTTGGGCATCTCCGAAAATGTTCCAACCGGAAGGGTATGATTTTTCTGCTTTGATGAAAGTCGCGGCTTCTGTTTTTTGAGCATCCAGATTATACCATCTAAAATTAGACAGCGCATTGGGAGATATCGTCTGAATCACATCTCCAAAATGGTTCCCATCATAGCGATTCAGTGTACTACCGATAATTATATGGTATTGATTTTTTTGATATTGTGCATTGAATTGTACCCCATAAAATTTATTGTCTAGCCAAAGTTGTCTGATCAAGTCTGACGATTTGGTCGTGTCTGTTCCAATAACAATCGGATTCAAACCATAGCTTATCCAGTTTTGATTGGCTTTGTATTGCTCAAAATACCCTTTGCCGGTTGTGAGAAATAGGGTAGAGCCCAAGGTCCAATGGTTCCGTGTATGTTCATTCCAGAAGAACTGATAATGGGTTTGTTGATAATTATCCGTCTCATTTTCGTACGGAGTTCCCGGTTGATCTGTTCCTGCAGGATTATATCTTCTATTGCTGTCTAGTGTTTCACGATTGATTCCAAACCAGGCTGCATAAGTTTTTTCTTTACCAGTAATAAGGTTGAACCTAAAATCTCTGTTTTTAAAAAGCTTCCTGACAGAAGCCATTCCTGAAATCAGATCTGTCCTTGCCCGGTCTACATATCCGTCTGAACTGATCATACTTCCTCTGACTTGAATGATCCAATTATTCTTCAATAAACCGGATTGATAGATCATGGTATTTCTCCAGCTGTTAAATGAACCATAACCTGTTAGCCAGGTGAAATCTTCACTGCTGTCGTTGGAATTGGTTTGTATGTGAATTGATCCGCCAAAAGCACCTGTGCCATTGGTGGAGCTGCCTACGCCTCGTTGAACTTGAATCGACTGGGTAGAGGAAACCAGATCAGGGATATTGACGAGAAATGTACCCTGACTTTCAGGGTCATTAAATGGAATGCCATTGATGGTTACATTGATTCTACTGGCATCGGTGCCACGTATGCGCCAGTTCGTGTATCCAATACCGTTACCTGCATCCGATGAGGCTATCAATGATGGTGTTTGCAGCAAAACAAAGGGAAGATCTGCACCGGTATTCATTTTGTCAAGCGACTTCTTATTCAATTGTATGAATGCAAATGGATTACGCGCTGTTGATCTTACTGATTTCACCTCTACCGGTGGCATGGTATCAGTTGTTTCTTTTTCCTGAGAGAATGCGCAAAAACTTAGTGCCGATGATATCAAAATTAAAATACAACTTTTCATAATGTGGTTTTTGACGGTTGTTTGTTGAATGACCGGTGTGAACCAGAAAAGTTGGATGTTCTCCCTTCGCAGGCATTATCCTGAGCAGGTTATCGGGTTTGATCTCAGCCTTCTTTAGAAAGCACCCCGGCATTCAAAATCTAAAAAACAAAATTCGGAAAAAATTAGTTCATTCCAATAATAAATTTGGTGGAGGTTGCCGGTTGCCCTACATTTGCAATGCGAAGTAGAGCAGCGGTAGCTCGTCGGGCTCATAACCCGAAGGTCAGAAGTTCGATCCTTCTCTTCGCAACATAAAATCCCGTAAAATGCGGGATTTTTTTATAAATGCCTTGATAGGTGCAACAATTTTTAATATTCGCTTGTCTTTCATTCTATCAATAAACATCAAACACTAAAAAACACATCATGAAAAAAAATCGCTTTTCTTGCACTCGGATCTGTCCTCTTTTTAAGCTCATGTAAAAAAGATGATGCAACTCCTACAACTTGTACATTAAGTTCAACTAGTATTCAAGGTACTTACAAAGTAACTGCTCAAACTTACCAGGCGGATGCAAATGCCCCAGTAGAAGATGAATACGCAACTTTAGAAGCTTGTGAAAAAGATGATCTTTTTGTTTTTGGAAATGGCACACTGACAAGCAGTGAAGGAGCAATTTCTTGCGACCCTCCAACTGACCCATTCTCTACTACCTGGACTTTAACCGGATCTACTTTAAATTTAAGTCTAGGTGGCTTCACTATTTCTGGAACAGTAGAATCTTTTACTTGCAACAGTATGGTATTTAAAGTATCGGACCCATCTGACAATTCTATTTCTAAAACGACTTTTACCCGTCAATAAGAAAGCTACGGGTTTATCACTATCTTGGGCATGATTTCATGCCCATTTTTTTTGGGATGAAATCGTTTGGAAAAGTTTGACTAAATGAAAAATGAATGAAGGTAGGATTTGTAAATATTTTTGGTAAGCCCAATGCAGGAAAGAGCACTTTGCTCAATGCACTGATAGGAGAGAAAATGGCGATTGTTTCGCCCAAAGTTCAAACGACCAGGCATCGTATCAAAGCCATTTTGAGCGAATCCGAGTATCAAATTATTTTTTCTGATACACCCGGTATCATCGAGCCTAAGTATAAGCTCCATGAAAAGATGATGCAGGCCGTAAAATCAGGTCTGGAAGATGCAGATTTGGCTATTTTACTGGCGGATGTTCGGGATGATGTCAATGAATTGGATCAAATCTTTAAGGCGCTCAAACTCAAAATGCCTGCTTTGGTTGTGTTGAATAAAACCGATTTGATTAAAGACCCACTTTTACTTCAACAAAAAGAAACTTTTTTTACCAATCAATCCTACTGTAAAAAAGTGCTGACCATTTCAGCACTGAATTCAATCAATTTGAACGAATTGCTTACAGAAATTTTGAATAACTTATCAGAAGGAGAACCTTTTTACGATAGCGAATCATTAAGTGATTTGCCCACCCGATTTTTTGTAAGTGAATTGATACGTGAAAAGATTTATGGATTATTTCAAGAGGAATTACCCTATCACAGCACCGTTCTGGTTAGAGAATACAAAGAGGCAACGGGATTGGTAAAGATTTCAGCAGACATCATCGTTCAGCGTGAATCTCAGAAGGCAATCATCATCGGCACGAAGGGGAGTATGATTAAAAAACTGGGAACCATGGCAAGAATGGATATTGAGTCATTCATCGGGCAAAAAGTATTTTTAGAGTTATTTGTAAAAGTTCGTCCGAAATGGAGGGATCAAGATTTATATCTTAAAGAATACGG
>JBILCT010000121.1:0-4949 GCA_044353025.1 Ferruginibacter sp.
GATTTCTGAACGGAGCAAATCGCCTGTACTTAAGTGTTTGAGGGAATAGCGCGCCATTAGCTTTTCGCTTTGCGTACCTTTTCCGCTACCGGGAGGACCGAATAAGATGAGATTAAACATGGCAGTAGGTGTGGTAAAATGTTGTTGATCAAAATAGTAATTCAACGAATTCAAAAGTACAAAAAACAACGATTTTTTCCCAGTCATTGAGCAATTTGTTTAAAAGAAACCTAAAATGATTGAAAGAAATTCTCAAAACCAAACCATTTGATGATGATTTTTTATGATCAAACTCAGCATTCATATTGATGACTTACCTTCGCCTGCAGAATATATAATATATGGAAAAGACGAAGCTCAGTCAATTGGCTGAAACATTGATTTCATCTGAAATCGTTCGTTTGGGAGGGGTCATTCGAGAGAAGATAACTGCCGGGGAAACGATTTATAATTTCACCATCGGTGATTTTGATTCCAGTATTTTTCCTATACCGGAATTATTACAAGCAGAAATTATTCGTGCTTACCAGGAAGGGTTTACCACTTATCCTGGTGCAGATGGTGAACTAGATCTTAGAAAGGCTATCGCTGGGTTCATTGAAAGGAAGCAAGGGTTAAAATATTCGCCCCAAGAGATTTTAGTTTCATGTGGGGGACGACCGTTGATTTACGCGATTTACCGTGCAATTGTAGACAAAGGAGATAAAGTTATTTATCCGGTACCCAGCTGGAATAACAATCATTATACGCATTTCACCGAGGGGGTTCATGTGCAGATCATGGCAGATCAGAAAACTAATTTTATGCCGACTGCAGATCAAATAGCCCCTCATTTGGAAGGTGCAACACTGCTGGCACTTTGTTCTCCGCTGAATCCGACCGGAACTGTTTTCAAAAAAGAAGATCTGGAAGCGATTTGTGATTTGGTGATTCAGGAAAACGCAAGAAGAGGGCCGGAACAGAAAAAACTATACGTGCTATATGATCAGATTTATTGGACACTTTGTTATGGTGAAACCAAGCATCACGATCCTGTTTCACTCAGGCCTGCCATGCGCGCGTATACAGTTTTTGTGGACGGTATCAGTAAAGCATTTGCAGCAACCGGGGTTAGGGTGGGTTGGAGCATGGGCCCTGAAGTGATTCTTTCAAAAATGAAGGCGATCAATAGTCATGTTGGCTCCTGGGCCCCAATGGCTGAGCAAAAAGCAACGGCTCGGTTTTTGAACAATGCGGCAGCGGTAGACCAGTTTCTCACGAAGTTCAGCGATGCAGTTTCCTTGCGATTGAATCGTTTATTTGATGGCTTCAAGCAACTAAAAGAGGAAGGCTTTCCGGTAGATGCGATTGCACCTCAAGCAGCGATTTACCTGACTGTGAAAATAGATTTGAAAGGTAGAAAAACAAAAGCGGGGAAAATACTTGAAACGCAGGAAGCGGTTACAGAATATGTGTTGAATGAGGCGAAACTTGCAATGGTTCCTTTTGGATACTTCGGAGCAGAACGGTCAAGCAGCTGGTATAGAATCAGTGTGGGATGCAGCGTAGAATCTGAACTGGATGTGGTATTGATGAAACTGCGTAACTCTTTAGAGACTTTACAATGATTAATTCAGGTTGTTCAGAAATACAAATGAAATTGGTTTGCGTTTACGCACCCATTTCTTCAACTCAAAAGAACTTGAATATATTTTATAACGATTGAGATCAATCAATTCATGGGCCTTGATGAAATTGTCCAATCGTTCTGCATGAAAAAGCAATGCATGTAAGCTTTCCATTTTTTGATCAATTATGTCCGGATGATCATGATCCTTATGGAGAACTACGAGTAAGTCTCGATTTGATTTATTCATGATGAATTAGCATAATGGATTAATATGTTCTTAATCCAGGACAACCACATTGAACTTTTTTTGAGCAACTATTCATCGAGATCATCGTCCCGGTCAATAGGATGCAAAGAATAAGTATTGTGATATTTTTGGAATTAAACATGACGTCTCAAATTAGCATAAATTGTTTGATCTTACGTAGAATGTCTCAAAAAAAAACAAATATTAAGCATCCTCAGGCTGGAGATCGGATACTTATATCTCCACTTGACTGGGGATTGGGGCATACAACGCGAATTATCCCATTGATTCGCAATTGGATAGCGCAGGGATGTATCGTGACGGTTGCTATCGACGATCCACATGCTTCAATCATCAGCGAGCAGTTTCCGGGGATAAAAATTTTAAAATTACCAGGCTATCAAGTGAAGTTTACCTCAAAAAATAAATTATTTATTTTCTATTTGGTGTTTCAAATTCCGAGGGTTTTTAATACGATGTTCAGCGAAAATCGTTGGATTGCAAATAGGTTAACACAAGAACATTTTGATTTTATTATCAGTGATAATCGCCCCGGATTTTTTCATGCAGGGGTGCATTCCATTTATATTACGCATCAAATAAATATTCGAACAGGATTCAGTCTGCTTGATCCAATTGCATCATGGTTCCATCGAAAGTTAATTAGTCGTTTTCAGGAATGTTGGGTGCCCGACTGGGAAGGTAAGCAGAGTCTAGCAGGCGATTTATCTAATCCGACGCATCCACCTAGTTTTCACATTAAGTATTTGGGTCCGCTCTCTCGATTGAATAAGAAAGTAATACCCAAAAAAAATCGGTTTGTCGCGGTGTTATCAGGGCCTGAACCATCGAGGTCAAGTTTTGAAAAGGTATTGTTATCATGGTTAGAAAAACAAGGAGATACAGCTGTTTTGGTACGTGGACTTCCCGGTAATTCCACTTCTCAAAAAATAACTTCTTCTGTTGTTCAAATTTTTGATCATTTGGATGGGGCATTATTGTCTGACCTCATGCAATCAGCAGAATGGGTGATTGCCCGATCCGGTTACTCCACCATTATGGATTTGGTTAGTTTAGAGCAAAAAGCCATTTTAATTCCAACACCCGGACAAACAGAACAGATGTATTTGGCTCAACATTTAAAAGGGCATCCGTTATTTCATTTTATTGAGGAGAAGGAACTGATGGAATTTATCCCAGTTTAAAATTTTAATCGTTCAAATCCAGAAAAGGTAAATTAATTCCAATGCACCAAGTAAGGTAGATACATCAGTGAATGCGATAAAGCGTTGTTTGCAGATTCCAATAAAACAAGTCGGTGGTAGGAGCAATTGATAGATCTAGAGCAAACGGACTACGTAATGTCCATTGAATCATCCAATTTAGGGGCGCCTATGTTGAATCCTGATTTGCCTAAAATACTTCTTGCGCCTTCTGCATGGAAATAGAATCGGGCAAGTGATTGTAATCTTTCCATCTGATGTAAGATTTCGAAAAATGACAATGTAGGACTTTCACAAAACAGTATGCCATGTCCGGGGTGTTGAATGAGCCAGGTCTCCAGGTTTTCCATACTGCATGTATAAGGATGTTCATCTTCTTCATGAATGGCAATTCTTCCGGAAATTATTACCGGCTCATCAGCCAATTTAATTCTGTGAATCATTTCATTGAAGCGAACATGATCTGCAACAATCAGCCAACCTGAATGTATTCCAGTTTTTTTAGATGAATTATTGAGTGATGCAGGACGATGGAGTTTTTTTGCTGTCCAGATGGCTGCTTTTAACAATGACAACCCCATCCGGTTCGATGCGTAGTATTTTTCAGCAAACATGGTCATTGCTCCGTAAAAGCGCTTTTTGTATTCGGGGTCTAATTTTTGTGTGCTTTCTCCTTTAAAATGAAGGATTCTTGCCTTGGGCAGGTAAACATTCTTGAATCCGGTTTTTTTTATTCGAATACTCAAGTCAATATCCTCTCCGTACATAAAATATGTATCATCAAAACCACCTACGCGGTCTATCATTTTTTTGGAAACCATCATAAATGCGCCTGACAAAACATCCACTGAGGCAATCTGATCTTTTGGAAAACTGCCCATGTAATAACGAGCAAGCACAGACGAATTTGGGAACAATTTGGATAAGCCGGTGAGTTTAAATAATGATGTCATCGGGTCGGGGAAACCGCGTTTGCTTTCAGGAAGATAATTCCCGTCGCCATCAATCATATAAACCCCGATAGCGGCGGTTTCCGGATGGTTTTTAAATTGATTCATACATTCCAGTAATGCATTTTCCGCTACAATGGTATCGGGATTTAAAAACAAAACATGGGTTCCGGTAATTTCTTTCAAAGCCAAATTATTCGCTTTCGAAAATCCAATATTTTTTTCAAGCCAGATAAATCTGACATCAGGGAATAAGCGGGGTAGGTGTGTTTTGCTATCGTCTGAAGACGCATTATCTACAACAATAAGCTCAGTGTCTAATTGTAAGCTTGCTTTTGAGAGGGCATGCAAAGCCAATTCGAGATAATCGCAAACATTATAATTTACTAAAATTACTGACAGCTTCACGATCGAACAATCTGATTAAAATATAGTTATGTTCAAAAATAATTCAATTCAGCTCAGTTCTCACATTTTTTAGTGAGTCTTTCAAACAAAACGATGTTTAGCATAACCAGTAGCATGCCATAAAAAACATCTTCTATGGGAATCGTGGTTAATCGGATGCCTAAATTTTCTGCATCATTGTAAATGACTACCGGTATAGCAGTCAGAAATCCATTGACTACTAAAAATGGAACCAATGTGATGCAGTAGGATACCAAGAATCTTGCTGAATGGAACTGTTTGGGAAGCAGAAAAATCAGAAAAACAGCATTCAATGAAAAAGTCCAGAAGGTATATAGCCTGTTATAAAAGAAAAGGGATATAATCAGCAGTATCCACCCCAAACCTTTCAAAATCATTCGATGGATATCGCCTGATTTCATCGCCGGAAAATAGGCTTCAATACAGGAGTATATGAACATGCAGCAATATGGGACTACCCAGAAAAACAACACTTCTTCTATGGGAAGATT
>JBILCT010000122.1:0-4943 GCA_044353025.1 Ferruginibacter sp.
ATCATGCCCAATTTGCAATCCAAATTGCCGGCGGTAGGCACTACTATTTTTACAGAGATGAGTGTGTTGGCTCAACGCCATCAGGCTATCAACCTCGGACAAGGATTTCCGGATTTTGAAATGGATTTGACATTGATTGATCTGGTCAATGAAGCGATGCGCTCAGGTCAGAATCAGTATGTACACATGTGTGGATTACCGTTATTACGTCAACGCATATCCGAAAAGGTAAATCGTGCATACGGATCCAGCATTGATCCTGAAACTGAAATCACCATCACTCCCGGAGGAACCTATGCATTGTACACTGCTATTACCACCCTGATTCGTCCGGGCGATGAAGTTATTTATTTTGAACCGGCTTATGACTCATATCTTCCAAACATCGAAATCAATGGTGGGATACCTGTACCCATTCCACTCAGCTTTCCAGATTATCAAATTGATTGGAATCGGGTGAAAGAAACCATCACTCCGAAAACCAAAGCGATTATTATCAATACGCCCCATAATCCAACCGGTAAATTATTTGCTGCGTCAGACAGGGATCAATTGCGTGATATCGCCGAGCAATTTGATCTTTGGGTGATCAGTGATGAGGTTTATGAACATCTGGTTTTTGAAGATCAAAAACATCATTCGGTTTTAGCAGACCCTGTGTTGAGCAAAAGATCATTTGCTTGTTTTTCTTTTGGAAAAGTATACCATTGCACAGGTTGGAAAACAGGTTACTGCATTGCACCTGCATCACTCATGAAAGAGTTCAGAAAAGTACATCAGTTTTTGGTGTTTACATGCCATGGTCCGAGTCAACACGGATTAGCTGCCTACCTTTCTAATGAATCCGCTTACTTGAACTTGGGTAAATTCCTACAATCTAAACGCGACTATTTCAATCGAGGAATGGAGTCTACACCATTGCAACCCTTGCCTTCTTACGGAAGTTATTTCCAACTCTATCGGTTTGACGGCATCAGCGAATTATCAGAGCGGGAATTTGCCATAGCGCTCACAGAGAAAGCGGGTGTTGCTACCATTCCGGTTTCTGCATTTTATAAAAACCCACAAGACAACCGGGTACTGAGATTTTGTTTCGCAAAAAAGGAATCCACACTGGATATGGCTATTGAAAGGTTAAACAACTATTTCGCCAACCATTAAGGAAACGAACGCTTGTTAGTTTTTTTGGGATTTCCCCTTATCTTTGAGTAAACAAAATTGGGAACCCATGACCATTCACGATTTAGAACTTCAATTTCAAAGCAACGTTGATCGCGAAATCAAAATTGAGCCGAAGGATTGGATGCCCGAAGCTTACAGAAAAACGAATTTGCGCCAGATCAGTCAGCATGCTCATTCCGAAATCGTAGGCATGTTGCCCGAGGGTAACTGGATTACACGTGCTCCATCATTAAAGCGTAAAGCCATCTTGTTGGCTAAAGTACAGGATGAAGCAGGGCACGGACTATATTTATATTCCGCAGCAGAAACCCTGGGAAGCAGTCGTGATCAAATGATCGCAGATTTAAACAGTGGCAAAGCCAAATATTCTTCCATATTCAATTACCCTACATTGACCTGGGCCGACATGGGTGCAGTGGGTTGGTTGGTTGATGGGGCTGCCATCTTAAATCAGGTGATGCTTTGCAGAACTTCTTACGGTCCATATGCACGTGCCATGGTCAGAATTTGCAAAGAAGAAAGCTTTCATCAGCGTCAGGGATTTGAAACATTATTGGTGCTCAGTCAGGGTACACCTGAACAAAAAGCCATGTGTCAGGATTCCATCAATCGTTGGTGGTGGCCGAGTTTGATGATGTTCGGTCCGAAAGACAGTGAGAGTACCAACAGCGATCAGAGTATGCGCTGGAAAATCAAACGCAAGACCAATGATGAACTGCGTCAGCAGTTCGTAGATATGATTGTAGAGCAAGTCAAAATTCTAGGAATGACATTGCCGGATACAGATTTGAAATGGAATGAGGAACGCGGTCATTATGATTTTGGGGAAATCGACTGGAATGAATTTTGGAATGTGGTGAAAGGAAATGGCCCATGCAACAAACAGCGTTTGGAAGCGCGCCGCAAAGCACATGATGAAGGTGCCTGGGTTCGCGAAGCCGCCTTGGCCTATGCAGAAAAAAGAAAAAAACAAAATGCTGTCAAAGCAGCTTGATTATAAATCACTCAGAAAAAATTAGTTTATGAAGACTCAATTCATACAGAAATATTATTACGGCGATATACCGGAAGATCAGGCTTCAAGCGGAAAAACTGCTTCAGTAACCGATCGTGTTGAATGGCCGTTATGGGAAGTGTTCATTCGCAGTAAACAAGGACTTGACCATAAACACGCCGGTAGTTTACATGCAGCTGATGCGCAAATGGCCATTGAAAATGCACGTGATGTATACACCCGTCGTCAGGAAGGTGTGAGCATCTGGGTGGTAGAAAGTAAACATATTCATGCTACCCAGTCTGAAGATGCTGAATCATTTTTTGATCCGGCTTCCGATAAAGTATATCGTCATCCTACCTTCTACGATTTGCCGGATGCATTGAAGCACATGTAATACATAACGTCAACCTACAAACGAAATAAAAAATCATGCAATCTGCAAATTCATCAACATCAAAAACTGTTGCAAGCACATCCTATCTGCTTCATCTGGCAGACAGTGCATTGATTTTAGGGCAACGGCAAGCGGAATGGTGCGGACATGGTCCGGTGTTAGAGCAGGATATCGCCATCACCAATATTACATTGGATTTGGTAGGACAAGCAAGATTGTGGTATCAGTATGCAGCTGAATTGATGACGGACTCCGGCAAACCGGAAACAGAAGATAGCTTAGCATATCTGCGTGATGAAAGATCTTTTAGAAATTTTCTAATGACAGAACTACCCAACGGCGATTGGGCTAAAACAATATTGCGTCAGTTTTTCTTCAGTACCTATCAGTGGTTGTTGTTGGAAAAGCTGGTGAAAACAAACGATGAACGTGTTGTGGCCATTGCTGAAAAGTCCATAAAGGAAGTTCGTTATCATATGAAGTGGAGTGCGGAGTGGGTAATCCGTTTAGGCGATGGAACCGAGGAGAGCAGAAAACGTTTGTTGGATGCGGTGGATGATTTGTGGACTTATACCGGTGAGTTTTTTGAATCCAACGAAACAGATTACATTGACATGTCTGACGCTCATAAAACTTGGATGCAACATGTGACCGCTGTATTCAAAGAAGCAACGATTGATGTTCCCGGGGAAAGCTTTTTTCAGACCGGTGGAAAAAAAGGGATTCACACCGAACATCTTGGATTTATTTTAGCGGAAATGCAACATTTGCAAAGGGTTCATCCCGGAGCGGAGTGGTAATCATGAATAAGACTCAAACCTTAGAACAGATTCATTCGTTGTTAGATCAGGTAACAGATCCGGAGATTCCGGTTTTGACCATACGTGATCTCGGCATTATTCGTGATGTACAAATCAATGAGGATGGGATGGTTGAAGTTAGCATCACGCCCACATACTCGGGTTGTCCTGCGATGGACGCGATTTCACTCGACATACGTTTGAAGTTGGCAGAAGCCGGATTTCGGGGAGCTTTGGTGAAGTATGTGCTTCAACCTGCCTGGACAACTGATTGGATGAGTGAGCAAGGGAAAGAAAAACTCAGCGCATACGGTATCGCCCCGCCGGAAAAAAAATCAGCCAGTAGAATTGAACGCATGTTGTTTGAAGAAGATGAAGTTTCCATTTGTCCGCATTGCGGATCTTCAGACACCAAATTATTAAGCACGTTTGGGTCAACAGCTTGTAAGTCATTGTATCAATGTCAGCAATGCAAGGAACCATTTGACCATTTCAAGTGTCATTGAGATTCGTATCTTGTACGGATAAAATTAGCAACATGGATTTAAGCATTTATATCGAGGAAGCAATTCAGGTATCTATTGCATTTGTAATTGGGGCCATCTTAGGAATAGAAAGGGAATTCAGAAGCAAGCCGGCCGGTTTCAGAACCATGATATTGATATCCGTCGGTTCCTGTTTGTTTACCATCTTATCTAAAGAAGCAGGAGGTACAGGTGCCAGTGATCGTATTGCCAGTAATATCGTAACCGGTATAGGTTTCATAGGTGCCGGAGTGATTTTTAAGGAGGGGATTTCTGTGAACGGACTCACCACAGCAGCTTTGATCTGGGTGACGGCGGCTTTGGGCATGGCCATCGGTTATCATGATTATCCCGTGGCACTCGTGGTCAGTTCAATGGTTGTATTAACCCTGTTTGTGCTTGAACCGGTTCAGCGATATATAATCAGATTGAATCGGGTTAAAGATTACCGCATACGAATTTTGGGAGGAAACACACATTTCAGGGCAGACCTGGAAGAGTTTTTTTCTGCAAATGGATTGACCTATCGTTGTATGAAAATGGTCAAAGAAAATATGGAGCCGGTTTTCATCTATCGCATCAGCTCTCCGGATCGAAACTATGATTTAGTGAATCAATTTTTATTGCAACATCCGGAAGTGAAGGCCTTCGATCTGTAAATTTGGAATTCAATTTGAATAACATGGAAAGTATCTTAATGGAGAAACAGGATGGAGTAATGCGCATCCTATTGAATCGTCCTGAAAAATTCAATGCCTTCAATCGCGAGATGGCATTGGCATTACAATCTGCGTTGGACCAATGTGCCTCCGATGATACCATTCGTTGCGTGGTACTTACGGGCAGTGGAAAGGCGTTTTGTGCCGGACAGGATTTGGGAGAAGTAACCGGGGAAAATCCGGTTTCATTTGATTTGATATTGCAAGAACATTATAATCCGATCATCACACGAATCAGGACATTGCGTAAGCCTGTATTGGCTGCCGTAAATGGAGTGGCTGCCGGAGCCGGCGCAAACATTGCGTTGAGTTGTGATTTGGTAGTTG
>JBILCT010000010.1:0-13472 GCA_044353025.1 Ferruginibacter sp.
GACCAGTATAAAGGAGATGTGCTGAACTTTCGCCGGCAGATTGCAGAAAACTATCTCATCGACGAAACATTGATGACAAGGATGATGAAGGAAGCCTTTGATCGGAGTCAGCACGATTTACATGTGATTCGCTATTCGGTTACGATGGAAGAAGGGGCAGATGCTTCAGATACACTTCAACGTTATAATGCCATTCAGTCTTTACACAACCTATTTTCCTCCGGAAACAACCCCGTATCAAACCAAATTGATCCTTCCATTTCCATTTCAGATATGGGATATATCACCGCATTTTCGCTTCCATTTGTTTATGAAAATATGGTTTATGCACTAAAGGAAGGGGAAACAACCAAACCATACAGATCAAAACGATCCTGGAACATATTTAAGTTGGAAAAGAAAAGAGCAGGGGCGGGAAAGTGGAAAATTGCACAGATCCTATTGACCATGCCATCAGATGCAGATGCCTCTTTGATCAATAGAATTCAACGGAAAGCAGATTCTGTTCATTCTATTCTAAAACAAGGGGGAGATTTTGCCGGTCAGGCAAGGCAATGCAGTGATGATAAACTTACCTACCTCAACGGCGGAGAGTTACCTGAATTTGGAACGGGAAAATTTGATCCCAGTTTCGAATCTCACGTATTGGCTTTGGAAAAAGATGGAGACATATCAATGCCATTTGCTACCAGTTTCGGCTTTCATATCCTAAAGCGAATTTCACATACACCCATTCCAACTGACTCAAAAGATGAAAACTTTCAGTATGAGTTGAAACAAAAACTAATACAGGATGATAGAATCCGTTTAGCTAAAGAATCATTCTCTCGTGATGTGATCCGCAGAATCGGTTTAAAAGCAACGCGCTCAGTAAAAAATGAAGACCTGCTTCGTTTTTCCGACACCGTTATGGTGAGGTTCAAAGAAACCAACCCGGAGAAAAACACAGCCATCAGTAATAAAATAATTTTTACCTATCAGAAAGGAAATTTGACCGGCGAAGATTGGCTTCGTTTTGTACTCGAATACAAAAACAATCCGGAATTGTATAAAATGGAATCCAATGAACAACTTTGGAATCTGTATCAAACCTACGCACCTCTTGAGGTTTATAAACAAGAACTTGAGGCTTTCAATCCGGCTTTTGGTTTTCAAATGCAAGAATTCAAAGAAGGGAATTTGTTGTTTGAAATCATGGAAAAAAGAATCTGGTCAAAGGCCGGTGAAGATTCTATCGGCTTATTGAAACATTACGAATCCAACAAACAGAATTACCGCTGGAATGCAAGTGCAGACATGATCGTAGTAAACGCAGTGACAGAAGAGTTAGCTACAGCTGCTAAAGCAGAATTGGAGCGCGGTGTAAACTGGCGAGAATTACTCGAAGCAAATCAAGGAGAAATTCAGGCAGATAGTGGCCGTTTTGAACTGGCTCAGGTGAATGGAGACTCAACCGCATTGCCGTTGAGCTACGGTAAAACAACCATTCATAATGATGGAACGGCAGGATTTATTTACTATAACAAATTTTATCCTGATAACGACCAACGAAAGTTTGAAGATGCCAAAGGATTGGTCATCAACGAATATCAATCCATTCAGGAAAAACGTTGGATTGAAGAATTGAACGCAAAATATCCGGTCAAAACAAACGAAGCGGTATTAAAAGAAATCATTCGGATGAAAGACTGATTTTTTAATCAAAAATGCTTGAGTCCGCTAACATTTGACGCATAAAAACCGCAACGCCTTTCTGATTCAGGTGCATGTGATTATAAAACAACGTGCTGTCATTGTATATCGCTGCTGAATTGTAGTCAATGAAAGGAACATTCATTTGATATTTTTGATTGAACATTTCAGCCTGCTTTTTGATTTTTTCTTTCCCTGTAAAAAATTGATAGGATGGATATGATTGAGGTGGATAAATCAAATACATGTCTACTTGATTCTTTTTTGCATAAACAAAAAATGAATCCATATACTGTGATACCATGCCCGTGTCAATAACGACATCCGGATTTTTCCAGTTCCCTTTCCATGACTTTTGCTGTGGCATAAAGCCATGTGTACGAGCGTAAGATTCTGCTTCGGGAATTTGATGATTGAATGCCCATCTCCAAAACAAATCAAAATCAATGGCTGCCAATGGGAGGTAATGAAAGTAAGCAGAATATCCATTTAAGCGCTTCAATTCACGCAATCCTATGCGATCGTTCCAAAACCCAGTTCGGAAATTTTTGATTCCGTACAAATCTGCGCGTTGATGCATGAACCAATGGTCAAATTGTAAAAGTATTTTGTGAGGTGCGCTGTTATTTTTAAAATAGGTTTTGAATTTCAGCCAAACCACTTGAGCCCCCTGTCCGTCCTGTGCAATGGCCTCTGTTTTCAAACCGGTTTTTTTCTCGATCAGAAATGGATCGTAATGAACCCAGGTTCTGCTGTTGCCAATCACCAAAACGTCTGCATTGTGATTTTTTAAATCGTGCCAGTCTGCTTGAAAATAATAACGCTTACCCTCATCCAACGATTTTCCCATCAACCATTCGATTGAAAAAAACAATAGAAAAATTCCGACGGTATATAAAATGATCTGTGTGATAAATCGCTTCATGGTCAAAATTGAAAATAAATAAATGAAGACTCGTTTTTTCCGAAATGCAACCAGACCAATATAAATATGACAACATAAATGATTGATCTTACCATTTTACTTTTGGGTACACGAAGACTCCTTTCACTAAAACGCAAGTACCAATCGATCAATAAAAATGGAATGATATAGGCAACAAGTGTAAACCATTCAAAATGTTCAGGGGTTGGATTTTTAGACACAATGTCCAGCAATAAATGCTTGATAAAACCCAATGCCAAAATCATGTCCGGAGATCTGAAAAATATCCAAGCAAAAGTTACAAAAGCGAACGTGAACGTAATTTGAACAACCTCTTTAAAGGTGGGGAAATATGAATGCTGCGCAACAACGTTGGTAAGATTTTCTCTGTTTTTATTTAAAAGTAAGAGTGGAAGAAATCCGCATGCGTGAATAAAACCCCATGTTATAAAGTTCCAGCTGGCGCCATGCCAAAATCCGCTGACTAAAAATATTATGAAGGTGTTTCGAATTGCTTTGTTTTTCCCAAGCTTTGATCCACCCAGCGGAATGTATAAATAATCTCTGAACCAGGAAGAAAGAGAAATATGCCAACGCCGCCAAAACTCTGCAATGTCACGAGCGAAATAGGGGAAACGGAAGTTGCTCAACAATTCAAAACCGAAGAGCTTGGCCGTTCCCAGCGCAATGTCTGAATAGCCACTGAAATCTCCATAGATTTGAAAACTAAAGCCAATGGCAGCCCATGCAAGTGTTGCGGATGAATAATCTAAATAGTGGTTAAAAACCGGATCAATGCAGGTTGCCAAACTATCAGCCAACACCACTTTTTTGGCCATTCCCCACAAAATAAGTCGCATTCCCTCAACAGCTTTGTTGTAAGTAAACTTTCGAGCGACTTGAATTTGGGGCAGCAAATGATGCGCGCGCTCTATTGGACCCGCAACCAATAAAGGAAAAAAACTGACAAACAGCCCATAGTCAATAATATTGCTGACCGGTTTTTGTTGTCTTCGGTAAATATCAAACACATAAGACATCCCATGAAATGTATAAAAGGATATGCCTACCGGAAGGATGATATTTAGAAAAACCGGATGCAACGTGATATCAAAAACTTGAAATGCCGCTGCAAATTGTTCTGCGAAAAAATTGTAATACTTAAAAACAGCCAGTATGCCGAGGTTATTCAACACACTCAGCCAGAGAAAAAATTTAGCCCGCTTTCGATTTTCTGAAGCTACACCAAATCCATAAAGATAATCGAGTAGGGTGCTGAGCATGAGCAATCCCATAAATGACCAACTCCACCACCCATAAAAAAAATAACTGGCAACTAACAATAACCCATTCTGCAACGAATGATGCCTGTTAAAAACAAACCAGTATAATAAAAAAACAATCGGTAAAAAAAACAGATACTCAAAGGAGTTAAACAGCATAATAAGACCATTTATTTGATCAGATGGTTAAGTTAACTGTTTGAGTTTTCTCAAACGAAAATCGAAAGCGCTACATGGTAGTAAGCACTGCTTTAATTTGTTCAAAATCAAATCCTTTAGACTGTAAATATCTTTCTATTTTTTTTCTCTTAATGAATGGATTTTTTTCAGCGATGAGTTGTTTCTCTTTGAATTGAACCGCTTTCATCATGTTTTTCAGATGCGTATCAGTATCAATCCCGGATAACGCTTGATGTATGCACCAGTCTGACACATTTCGTCTTTTCAACTCCTGCCGTATTTTAATTTTCCCCCAACCCTTTAAATTGGATTTTCCTCTGGCAAAATGTTGGGCAAAACGCGCTTCGTTCAGATAATCTTCACTGATCAATCTTACCAAAAGCTCATTGATCTCTTCTACATACAAACCATAACTGTACAACTTTTGTTTTGTTTCTGAATGACTTCTCTCCTGATAGGCACAATAGCGGGTAATCTTTGTCCACGCGGCCTCCATACCAATATTAAGCTGTTTCATGGTTAAACTCAAACATTCGAAATTACAGATAAATATTCGGGTCCGAATTAAGGCCAATCTTTTATCTTTGGAAAAATTTACTTTGCAGAAAACACTTCCATTCTACGCAGTAAAAAATATGAATGAATACCGGATTTTATAAATAAGTTGAAATTCACAACAGTTAACCATCAAATCATACGAACAAATGAAATTCATTGTTTCCTCCAACACATTACTAAAACAACTACAACAAATCAGTGGTGTAATCAATAGCAATACCGTGCTGCCTATTTTAGAAGACTTTCTCTTCGAAATTGATAAAAACAAATTAACCGTAGTTGCAACCGACTTAGAAACTGTGATGAAGGTTCATCTTGATATTGAAGCAAAAGAAAATGGCAAAGTTTGCATTCCCGCTAAAATATTAATGGACTCGCTAAAAAACATTTCTGAACAGCCACTTACTTTTCATATCGACAAAAAATATGGCGTAGAAATAACCAGCGACAATGGAAAATATAAAATTGCCGGTGAAAACCCCGACAACTTTCCAAAAGAACCGGTGGCAAGCAATGCGCAATCTTTTACAATGAGTTCTACCGCATTGGTCACCGCGATCAACAAAACAATTTATGCGGTAAGCTCCGACGATCTCCGTCCTGCAATGACCGGTGTTTATTTTGAGCTGGATAAAAAAGGAATCAATTTTGTGGCAACAGACTCTCATCGCTTGGTTCGTTATACAAGAAAAGATGTTGTTTGTCCGCAGAAAGATGCTTTTATTGTTCCCAGAAAACCCCTCAATTTATTAAAGAGTGCTTTGCCCGACAATGAAGACCAACTAACCATTTCCTACAACACCAATCATCTTTTCATTCAACATGGAGGAACTGAATTGGTTTGTCGATTGATCGATGCTCGCTTTCCTGATTATCGCGTAGTGATTCCTACCGACAATCCATATAAACTAACCATTGTTAAACAAGACTTTCAAAGCGCTTTACGCAGGGTAAGTATTTTCAGTAATAAAAGCACCAGTCAAGTGGCGATGAATATTCAAGGAAATGAACTTCAGCTTACCGGACAGGATGTAGACTTCAGCAACGAAGGGAATGAGCGCATGGCTTGTCATTATGATGGAGAAGATTTACAAATTGCTTTCAATGCCAAATTTTTGATTGAAATGCTAAATGCCGCAGACACATCAGATGTACTCATGGAATTGGGAACCGCTTCGCGTGCCGGTCTGATACGGCCTACGGAAGAGTCAGCCGATGAAGAGTTGCTGATGTTGGTGATGCCTTTGATGTTGAATTAAGATTTTACAATTTCAAGTTTCTAAGTTTCAGGTTGAAGTCGTTGCGGGGTGTTAACCTCCAACCTGCAGCCTGGATAGTCGTTGAGCGTTGGGAGGTTTAAAGGTTGAAGGTTGAATTCGTTTCCGCGATGAAAAGCTACGTTCATTTGATTGAACTGTGATTTAGCTGATGGAATGATGGGCTATGAATCGTAACACTACTATGCGATGATTTTCAAAGAACCCATGATTCGCTTAGAACGACGATGTGCGGGTGGCCCGGAAAAACGGGCGGAGCTTTTCGTTTTTCCTTGACTTTTCTCCCTTTTTTGTCAAGAAAAAAGGGATGGCCTCCGTGGCCAAGAAGCGGAAGAAAATCAGCGTAATCAATATACTAAACGCGAATAAGCTCAAAAAAAATCCCAGTATTCACTCAATCATTTGCATCAAAGTTCAAGACAGAATGGGCTATGATATGTCACACCGCTATGCGATGATTTTCAAAGAACCAATAAATCACTTAGAACGACGATGTGCGGGTGGCCCGGAAAAACGGGCGGAGCTTTTCGTTTTTCCTTGACTTTTTCTCCCTTTTTTGTCAAGAAAAAAGGGATGGCCTCCGCGGCCAAGAAGCGGAAGAAAATCAGAATGAGAAACTGGGCGAGCACGACGCGGGTTAACCTCCAACCATCAGCCTCGTTCACCCATGCATAATTTCCTTTACATTCAACCGAATCGTATGTGCCATTTTTTCCATGGGTAAATCATTGCTGTCACGACCGAACGGATCTTCGATTTCTTCTGCAATTAATTCCAGACTTGCCAAAACGTATAACAAAAACAATGTAACGGGAATTGCGTAAAGTCCAAGATTGATTGCCATTCCAAAAGGCAGCGTAAGCACATAAATGAAAATAAACTTTTTGATGAATGTGCTATAGCTGTAGGGAATGGGCGTGTTTTTAATCCGTTCACATGCACCACAAATATCAGAGAACGATTGCAATTCCGCATTCACCAACCACCACTCAGCGGTTTGAATGACTCCCTGCTTTTGTAACTCACTCATTTTTTTATGCATAGCCGAAATGAGTTGATTGGGTAAATGATGCGTCTCCGGATGAATTTGAAGTTCTTGATGTATATCCTCTTCCAATTCCAAACGAGTGGTTTCCTTTAGTAAATGTCTTTTCAGTGCGAGCGCAAACAATGGAATGGCCTGACTAAAAAATTGCCTGTCATTCATATTATTGGAAGGAAGCAGCACATTCAGTTTGATGGCCAAACTCCTGCTGTTGTTAATCAAACTCCCCCAGAGTTTTCTTCCTTCCCACCAACGGTCATAAGCTGTATTGGTTCTAAATACCAACAACATAGAAATAGCAAAGCCTAATAAACTATGTAAAATGGTAATGTTTTTTGCCTGATTTTTATCTGTCCACATTAAAACATTCAACTCCAAATACACAATACCCCATGAAAAGAAACCGACAAAAACCAACAAAGGAAAAAGCGCTCGAAATGTATCGGCTTTATGGAATTTAAAAATGGCTAAAATCCAATCTTTGGGATTATAAGAAATCATGCTGATTTATTTATGTGAGGCATGCTGAATAAGCACAAAGATGATCAATAAAATATTGAAACAAATGGAATGCCATAATTAGTTTTTCAATTCCGGTGTTATTATAACTTTAGTAACTATCAATGAATATTTTAAGCATTTCTTCATGTCTAATTTTATTGACTAAAATAACTTGCATTTCAATTTGACTTTATCTTTGTTTAAAAGGAAGTATAATACTGGTCTGATAATTTTTCAATCCAATCTAAACAATTCATGAAACAACTTTTACTGATTCTCGTTGCAACAATCTCATTTCTATTCTCACAGGCACAAACCAATATTCAAGTATTTTACCGTGTTCCTTTTTTTGGTGGATATGGTGCTTACGTCAATAGTCCGGCTCCCCCCGCAGGCGTCATTCGACACCGAAATGATTTGAATGCACGGAAATTGACGGATGCTGAAATTGCCGACATTGGATCTAAGCTGAGTATGCGGGTCAGCATATTGGCTGCTTGTGATAATTATGATAGAATCGGAAATGTAAATTTGGCGCTGGTTCCGAAAGACAGCACTCGATATGTACCGGCACAAGTTGCAAGAATTGAATTGGGCAGATATATTACTCCTTTCATGGATAAAAATAAATCACCCAATACCGTGGAGTATGATTATCAAATTGATCATGTAGCACAGTTATTGAAGGACTCTACATTAAACGCCCTTTATAATTTTTGGATTGAATTGGAACTGTTTGGAGTGGAAAGTGCCGCTCAGCAACAAGTCGCTGGCTGCACTGGCAGAAAAGATGTTTTCTATGGAACATTGGAGTTCTTTTCAGAAGACACCCTTGCCATTCAAAACAATACTGTTTTGATTCCTATGTCAATGAAGAAAAATCTGAACAATTATCAAGCGTCCGCAACCGATAGTGTAGGCAAAACCATCCGAACCTTGAGTTTTCGTGTGAATGATTCGTTGAGCGATGCAGCATTTTTTCTGATCACATCCAACCACGGTGCGAATAGTGGTGGTGAAGAATATAATCGCAGAAATCATTTTGTTTATTTTAATGACACTTTGAAGCTAACGTATAAGCCTGGACGAACCAGTTGTGAGCCTTTCAGGGTTTATAACACACAAGGAAATGGTATTTACGGTGCCACGCCAAAGTCGGATGCCCAATGGCAGTCTTTCAGCAATTGGTGTCCGGGTGATGTGATAGATACAAGACGCATTAATCTCGGTTCTCTAGACACCGGATTACACCGTTTCAAAATTGAAGTTCCAGATGCTCGTTTTGTAAATCGGGAAGGATATATTCCTTTATCTGTATACTTGTTGGGTAAAACATCCGGAATGATTGATATCCCTGCTGACACAACCAATCCAATTGACACATCGATCGTACCCGGACCCGTTGATCCCTTACCAAATCAAGCATTGGTTTATCCAAATCCGGCAAGTCAATTTGTACATGTTCGTCAAACAGGAAACTTTTCTGTTTGCGTATATCATGCACAAGGTGGATTGATTTTCAGAAAAGAAAATTTGCAAAACAATTATACGATGGATATCAGCGGATACAGTCCGGGTATCTATTTGATAAAGGTCATTCATGATAATCATGAAATGACGAAACGGCTGGTGATTGCCAGATAAAAAATGCGGATACCTGTTTGTTGGGTATCCGCATCAATCATATTTAATTAGAAGAAGCTATTCTGTAATATGCAATGCTTCTTTCACCCGATTCCAGTCTTTCCAATCTACATTTGGATTGGCTGAAATCAACCATTCATCGAAGTCAAAAACTCCGCGTTGTCTTTGGTGCCCTTCATGTTTTTCAACAACAAGTTGATGGCTTCTTCCGGATTCATGTCTGCGATATGCTTACGCAACACCCACATACGCTGGAAAGTATCTCGATCCAACAACAAATCATCACGACGCGTTGAAGATGATACTATATCAATGGCCGGGTAAATTCTGCGATTAGATAGCTTACGCTCCAATTGCAATTCCATATTTCCGGTTCCTTTAAATTCTTCAAAAATCACTTCGTCCATTTTACTACCTGTGTCCACCAATGCAGTTGCAATGATGGTTAAAGAACCACCGTTTTCAATTTTACGCGCTGCACCAAAAAATTGTTTGGGCTTTTGCATCGCATTCGCTTCCACACCTCCCGACAATACCTTTCCGCTGGAAGGCGCAACCGTATTATGTGCACGTGCTAAACGTGTGATTGAGTCAAGTAATATAACCACGTCATGTCCACACTCCACCAATCGCTTTGCTTTCTGCAAAGCAATCGTAGAAACCTTCACATGCTTCTCTGCGGGCTCGTCAAAAGTAGATGCAATCACTTCCGCCTTCACACTTCGCTCCATGTCTGTAACCTCCTCCGGACGCTCGTCCACCAACACCACCATCAAATAACATTCCGGATGATTTTCTGCAATCGCATTCGCGAGTTCTTTCAACAACATCGTTTTACCCGTCTTCGGCTGTGCTACAATCAATCCACGCTGACCTTTACCAATCGGTGTGAACAAATCCATGATTCTTGTACTGTAATTATCATGACGCGTACACAAATTCAATTTCTCAAATGGAAACAACGGTGTCAAATAATCAAACGGTACTCGATCACGAACCTCCTCACTTGTTTTTCCATTAATCGATTCCACCTTCAACAACGCAAAATATTTTTCTCCTTCTCTGGGTGGACGAACAAATCCAACCACCGTATCTCCAGTTTTCAATCCAAACAATTTGATCTGTGAGGGAGATACATATACATCGTCCGGACTGGATAAATAATTATAATCACTGCTGCGCAGGAATCCATATCCATCCGGCATCATTTCTAAAACACCTTCTCCAGCTACATTTCCATCGAATTCAACATGGAAAGCCGGTTGTGGTTTTTGATATGGATGCGGACGTTGATGTTTAGCAGGATGTTGCGGTGCAGGATCAATTTGTACTTCAGGTTGCTGTACCTCTTCCGTTTGAAGCATTTGTGCAATGGCAGGCGATACAGTAGTTTCCTCTTCGCCTAATGGCTGTATTTCCGGATTCTCTTGGGAACCAGGTAAGGGCATTTCTTTTTTAACCGCAATTTTTTTATCAGCATTTGGCTTCCTTCCACGAGTGGCAGGTTGTTTTGCTGTAGGCGCTTCAATACTTTCTGAAATCTTTTCTTCTACAAGAGGTAATTCAGGCGCATCGCTTCCCTTGACCATTCTTTTACGTTTTGGTTTTTCTCCATTAGAATCTTGACTATCCAAAATAGATTGAATTAGTGTTTCACGAACAGGTTTTTTACTGCGTGAAATACCCATTTGATCCGCAATGTCTACCAATTCTGGTATCAATAGATCGTTCAGTTGTGCTTGTGTGTACATAAATTCTACAGAAAATTGAAAATGATTTGAGAAATAGCAGAGATGATTTGCTCAGGAGAAATAAGAAAAGATGTTTGGAGGAAAAACAGCTGAATGGCTGTTTGTTGACGAATTCAGGACACAATATTACAGCTTTTTTCCAACGAAACAACAATTTTAAAAAGAACATTTGAGCACACCATTCCATTCTATCATTGATTTACATCATGCTTTTTCATTCATCCAATACTGATTTTTAAATGAAAATGAAAGCGAGCACAATAAAGAAACCCAACGTTCCTTTCTTTTACAGGATTAAAGACTTAGCTTTGCACCAGTTCTTTATTATTCGCGGCACAAAGCCGATGCTTTTCTTAGAATCATGCTTCTCCTGGTTTCTCAGACTCGTTTCTCTGTTTTGATGATGAAGTTCATCTTCATTTCCGCATTCATTTTTTAAACTTATTTATTTTGCTATTCACAGACTTAACCCTGTCGGAGCCTATTTTGCGCGCCCTACAGGAAGAAGGATATCGTCAACCGACGCCAATCCAACAACAAGCCATTCCTCCGGTATTGGATGGCCGCGACCTTTTGGGTTGTGCACAAACCGGAACCGGAAAAACAGCAGCCTTCGCTATTCCTTTGTTGCAAAGACTTTCCCTGAATGTTCCAAAAGTTCCAGGGAAACGTCCAATTCGTGCACTGATCCTCACACCCACTCGAGAGCTAGCCATTCAAATTGATGAAAGCTTTCGTGCCTACGGTCGACATCTTCGTCTACGCTCCTGCGTTATCTTCGGAGGAGTCGGTCAAACGCCTCAAACGGATGCACTTCAAAAAGGACCGGAAATTTTAACAGCAACCCCCGGTCGTCTGTTAGACTTGATCAATCAGGGTTTCATCGACCTTCGATACCTTGAAGTGTTTGTACTTGATGAAGCCGATCGAATGCTTGACATGGGTTTCATTCATGATGTAAAACGTGTTTTAACCAAGCTTCCGGAAAAAAGACAAACATTGTTTTTTTCTGCAACCATGCCGCAGGAAATTCAGCTGCTCGCAAAAGCCATGCTGCACCAACCGGTAACCGTTGAAGTAACACCGGTTTCATCTACCGCCGATACAGTTCAACAACAATTGTTTTTTGTCGAAAAAGCACAGAAGAAAAATCTGCTGGTTCACTTTTTACAACAACACGAAGCCCCTTCCGTACTGGTGTTTACACGAACAAAACACGGCGCAGACAAAGTGGTAAAAGACTTAGTACGACAAAACATCACAGCGGAAGCAATTCATGGAAATAAATCACAGAATGCACGACAGCGTGCACTTTCCAATTTCAAAGACCGTAGCACCCGTGTACTGGTTGCAACAGATATTGCTGCACGCGGTATCGATATCGATGAATTAGGTTGTGTAATTAATTATGAGTTGCCAAATGTTCCTGAAACATACGTACATCGCATCGGAAGAACCGGCAGAGCAGGATTGAACGGCAATGCCTATTCGTTCTGTGAAACAGAAGAGCTTCCTTTCCTCAAAGACATTCAAAAGCTGATTGGAAAAAAGATTCCGGTAACAGATAATCATCCATTCCATATTGATCTATCCATACCCGAAAAACAACCTCAAACTTTCAAGCCTAAAGCTCATCCACCTCAACCCCAGGCAAGAAGATCATTTCGTCCGGGACAAAGAAATGTTGGTGCAGGAAAACACATTGAAAGGCATTGAAATTTATCTTTGAACTCTGAAAACAATTCTCATGTTTAATACACGCGCACGCATTAAAACGCTTTTATCCGGTGAAGAAGTAAATGTAACCAAAACCGTCATGGGCTGGGTACGCACTTTTAGAAACAACCAATTCATCGCACTCAACGATGGAAGTACCAATACGAATTTGCAAATCGTTTGTGAATTGGGATTGCTGGATGAAAACACATTAAAACGTATAACCACTGGAGCTTGTATCAAAGCAACCGGGGAGTTAATTCCATCGCTGGGTAAAGGACAAAAAGTAGAATTAAAAGCACACTCCATCGAAGTTTTAGGGGATAGTGACGCAGAAAAATTTCCACTTCAACCCAAAAAACATAGCCTGGAATTCCTTCGCGAAATTGCACATCTTCGTTTCCGCACCAATACTTTCGGAGCCGTTTTTCGTGTTCGTCACGCACTGGCTTTCGCCATCCACGAATTTTTTCATAAACGCGGATTTGTTTATATCCACACGCCGATCATCACCGCAAGCGATGCAGAAGGTGCGGGTGAAATGTTTCGTGTAACCACGCTTCCGATTGATGGAACAGCTGCTAAAAACGAAGACGGATCCATCAACTTCAAAGAAGACTTCTTTGGTAAAAGCACCAACCTTACGGTAAGCGGACAATTGGAAGGAGAACTCGCTGCAATGGCCTTCAGCGATATCTATACATTCGGACCAACCTTCCGCGCAGAAAATTCCAATACCACGCGTCACCTCGCCGAGTTCTGGATGATTGAACCCGAAATGGCTTTTTATGATCTGGAAGACAATATGAATCTGGCGGAAGACTTCATCAAACACCTGATTCGTTTTGCAATGGACAACAACCGCGAAGACCTGGAGTTTCTTGCACAACGATTGGATGA
>JBILCT010000262.1:0-2901 GCA_044353025.1 Ferruginibacter sp.
AACAAAAGCCACAACAGGAACGCAGTGAAATGGGCTTGATCGAAAAACTCGAGTTCGTTGTAAATAATAATTTTGAACGCATCACTTACACTGAAGCAATTGATATACTTCGTGAATGCAGTCACAACAAAAAGAAAAAATTTCAATACCTCATCAATGAATGGGGAATAGACCTGCAAAGCGAACACGAAAGATACCTGGTAGAAAAACATTTTAAGAAACCGGTGATTCTGAGCAACTATCCCAAAGAAATCAAAGCATTCTACATGCGTCAGAATGATGATGGCAAAACAGTTGCAGCCATGGATATTCTTGCTCCGGGAATCGGAGAAATTGTAGGTGGTTCACAACGGGAAGAGCGGTATGACAAATTAGTTCAACGCATGGAAGAGATGCATATTCCTGCCGAAGAATTAGACTGGTACTTGGACACACGTAGATTTGGCGCTTGTCCACACGCAGGCTTCGGACTGGGTTTTGAACGCATCGTTCAATTTGTGACTGGTATGACCAACATCAGAGATGTAATTCCTTTCCCTCGTTTCCCTAAAAGCGCAAACTTCTAAAAATACATGCGTATACTAAAAGAGGTTGTCTCAATTAAACGAGACAACCTCTTTTTAATTAAAGGCCTTCAAGGGTATATAAATGTTCAGCATTAGAATTCATTGATCAACTTCTTATTAATAAAGTGCCGATTGATGTTACATTCATCGCTTGATCAATCGATAAGTTTTTATTTCAGCATTTATGCCCTCCAATCTGATCCAATAAATTCCGGGCTTCCATCCTGATCCAATTTCCAAAAGCGAACCGGTGAACTTTCCCTTTTGAAGTATTCTTCCTTGTACATCTCCAACCACAAATGAGATAGGATTAAACTTGTCACTAACGGATATCTGAACACGAAATATTGAGTTCGATGGGTTCGGATAAATATGTATCGATTGATCATATATTTTTAATTCATTCTTAGAAACAGGTAAACATCCTGATTTTAAAAGATTAGACAACTTTTGTGCCTTTCGCACACTCTCTCCGCATCCGGATGTATATCGAACAAAAATACTGTCTCCGGCTCCAGCCGCCGCATTACTACTGTAGGTGATGGTGATTGCTCTAGAATCAGTTGTTCCAGAATCTACTGTTCCCGTAATTCCTACAGCTCCTATCGGTTCAAACCATTCATAACCACTAGCTGCGCCAGCCGTTGTTGTAGCAGATGGTAATACCGGTGCAATATATCTGTACCTGCGCGCGCCACAAATATCCGGCAAAACTTGCTGTATGGTAATAGATACGGGGGCTGCCGGTGGATTTAATTTTGTGTTTGAAAACTTAACAGACTTATAATTACTATATCCACAATCAGAAATGAAACGAACTCGGATACTGTCTCCGATTCCGGCTGCTGCATTGTCTGTAAAACTCAATACTATTTTTTGGCTGTTCAAATCTCCTGAATCGAGTACAGCCGTTTCAACCAATGTGCCCATCAAATCCCACTCCCAACCATATGCAACTCCTGCCGTAGTTGTTGCCGATGGTAAATTAGGTGCGGTGTATCTATACTTTCTTTCACCACAAATATTGGTTTGAATCGGTGTAATCGTAATCGCTGTTGGAGTTGCAGGAACCGACAATGCCGTGTTATTGAATTTTATTGATTTGAATTTTGAATTACCACAAACAGATTGATATCTAACCCGGATACTGTCGCCTGCAGCTGAAGCAGCATTATCACTGAAACTTATAATCAATTTTTGACTGTTTAAATCTCCGGAATCTACATTGGCAGATGAAGATAAAGGACCCGTTAACTCCCAATCCCAACCATTGGCAGCACCGGCCGTTGTGGTTGCTGATGGTAAATTGGGTGCGGTATATCTATACTTTCTTTCACCACAAACATTGATTTGTATCGGCGTAATCGTAATCGCTGTTGGAGTTGCAGGAACTGCTAAAAAAGTATTACTCAGTTTAGCAGATTTGAAATTGGAATACCCGCAAACTGATGAATATCTCAATCGTATACTATCTCCGGCAACGGCAGCATCATTGCTACTAAAATTCAAAACCAGTTTTTGTGAAGATAAACTTCCAGAATCTATGACGGCTGTTTCTGCAAGGTCTCCCAGCAAATCCCATTCCCAACCATTGGCAGCACCGGCCGTTGTAGTTGCTGATGGTAAATTGGGTGCAGTATATCTATACTTTCTTTCACCACAAACATTGGTTTGTATCGGCGTAATCGTAATCGCTGTTGGAGTTGCAGGAATTGAAATCAGTGTGTTTGTCAACTTAGCCGATTTATAATTTGAAAACCCACATGCTGAAGCAAATCTAACACGGATACTATCTGTTATTCCAGCTGCAGCATTACTGCTAAAACTTACAATCAGTTTCTGTGAAGTCAAACTTCCGGAATCAATCGTAGCGGTAGTTGATAGATCGCCAATCAAACTCCAATCCCAACCCGTTGCCGCTCCTGTTGTTGTGCTTGATGCAGGAAGACTAGGGGCGATGTAACGATATTTTCTGGCCCCACAGGCACTGGGATCAACTGCTGTGATTGTTATTGCCGTTGGAGCAGTTGGTGGCGATATCAACGTATTGGTCAATTTAGCTGATTTGTAATTTGTAAAACCACATTCAGATGAATATCTTACTCGAATGCTGTCTGTTATTCCAGCAGCAGCATTACTACTAAAACTAACAATCAGTTTCTGGGATGTCAAACTTCCTGAATCAATCGTAGCGGTATTTGACAGTTCACCAATCAAACTCCAATCCCAACCGATAGCTGCAGTAGCGGTTGATGTTGCAGCCGGTAAATTCGGTGCGGTGTATCTGTATTTTCTTGCTCCGCAAATATTGGATTGAACCGTCGTAATCGTCAGT
>JBILCT010000294.1:0-2647 GCA_044353025.1 Ferruginibacter sp.
CCTAAGGCATTCCCTCCAAGCATGTTACACCAACGCGTCCCATTGAAATATTGTGGTTGTCCGCTACTGTCGCAATCCGTACAATAAACCATCAATCCTTGCGCTGGATTGGCAATGGCATTTCTTTGGGCAAACGTCATTCGTGGTGGTAGTAGTCCACGTTGTGTAGAGCTTACATCCAGTTCTGCAGAGGGATGAGGATTGGAGGTGCCAATCCCTATATTTTGAGCGAAGCTACTTGGGATAATTGCTGTGAAAAATGCAAACAAAATAGTTGTGCATTTAATGGAAGATTTGGATATAAACATTACTATAAAGATAGAGGAAATTCAATTCAAGGAAAGTAATCAATCATTGATACACTTTCATGCACAAAGATTTTTTGCCGACGGTTTAAACCGTCGGCAAAGTTAAAATCGAGATACAAATTTTACATTAAATAATCTTAAGCAAATCCAATTGAACACGACTAGAACATCATATCATTAGTAGCAACATCAAACCTGAGACTTGCAATATTCGTAAGTCAATTAAAGTAAAAGATCACAACTATATTAAGGATGTTAAAACATGGAACTCAAAACTTGCTAACGCATTATAAAATTCAAGTAAGAGGCTGCATGTTATTTTCGAAAAAGTATTAATCCCAACTTTTACCTCATATCAATTTCATCTACAAATATGTGCGTATCACCACCGGCTCCTTCATGCCAGTTGGGCATTTTTCCATACTGCGTCGCCAATATTCGCAGATATCGAACCGGTTGCTTTTCAATTGGAATCACAACATCCAATCGGGTTGATTCGAGTTGTTCAATGGGCAACAACCGACTACTTGAACCTACCGGTATAAATGTTATACCATCAACAGATGCAAATACCTGAATCGATTTCGGTGCGATGATCCAAGAGCGGGTATCTTGCAAAATCCCTACCGTTACACTAGAAATACTATCTGTACTTTTTCGATCAATCACCACATCCATCGGCACATGCTGATACCCTTGCCAATTTCCCATGCGCCAGTTTGTATTTCCACGAATACCATCAATCAAACCCTGCGCCCCTCCACCCGCATATTGCGGCTCAAAGGATTTATTCAATCTAATCGCCCAATCGTGTAAAGACTTATAAAATACAGCTGTAACTACTTTACTGAAATTGCCCTTTGAATCAATAGCAATCACTTTAACCGTCGTTGTTGAATCAATGACAAATGGTTTCGTGTATGGATTACTGTTAGCACTTGGTTGTTCACCATCAAGCGTGTAATATAGTTTTGTATTTTTTTGATCACTTGTCAAATGAATGGATTTCGTTCCATTAAAAGCTATCGACCCGCCGTGGATGACCGGATTTTTTACAAAGGCCTGAGATTCCGATTTACGTGATTGTCTGGCAAATGAAACAATCGAATCACGCTGATCATTTTTCGAAATACTTCTGAGTAACAATGCCTGCAAATTCTGCAAGCTTTCTTCACGTACTGGCTTCTTAAATGCAGATGCAATCGAATCGCCACTCATTTCATATAACATGATGCCGCCATTCATGAAATCCGCATGTGAAATGACGGGTATCTTCATCGCTTTTATTCCAGCGATTCCATATTTTCCCAAAGAAACTTTCGACACATATCGACGCCCATCGCCAGGCCACTGTGTATGAATTTGCATCACCCGACCGCTCTCGAAATTCAACACTACTTCATGCATCTGCGGACTACCAATCATATACAATCCATTGCCCGGAGTTACGGGGTAAATACCCATCGCACTCAAAACATACCACGCACTCATCTGACCGCAGTCTTCATTTCCAATCAAACCATCAGGCTCGTTCTTGTAGAACTCCTCCATGATTTTAGAGGCATAAAATTGCGTTTTCCAGGGGTGACGCGTATAATTGTACAAGTAGACAATATGATGACTAGGCTCGTTGCCATGCGCATATTGACCAATGAGACCAGTGATATCGCTTTGCTCCCTTCCTGTTGTAACAGAGGGCGCATTGAACAAGGCATCCAGCTTTTTTTCAAGTGAATCCGGACCACCAATCATCTGAATATATCCCTCAATGTCTTGTGGGAAATAAAAAGAATACTGCCAGCTATTGGCCTCAGTAAAATGATTATTTACTTCTCGCGGCTCAAACGGCAATAACCATCCGCCGTTTTTCATCGGACGCATGAAGCCCGTTTTTGAATCGAAAAGATTTTTGTACTGCTGTGCGCGCTGATAAAATTGCAAAGCTATTTTCTGATATCCAAGCTGATCTGCCATGCGAGCAATACAATAGTCGTTGTAAGCATACTCCAAGGTTTTACTGACACTTTCATGATCGTCTTCCACCATTACCGCACCATGATTCTGGTAACCCTGCATGCCTTCATGATTCCAATATGCGGCATCTAGCATGGCTTCCATTGCTAACTTTTCATCATAACCTCGAATGCCTTTTAACCATGCGTCTGCAATTACTGAAATGGCGTGATTGCCAATCATACAGTCAGTTTCATTGGATGACAACTCCCAAATCGGAAGTCGTCCGCCTTGCTGAAATTGTACCAGAAAAGTTTTGATATAGTCTTGTGTGCGTTTTTGATCAATGATGGTATAAAGAGGATGCGTTGCACGATAAGTATCCC
>JBILCT010000006.1:0-16363 GCA_044353025.1 Ferruginibacter sp.
TCTAGCCCTGGTTGCTTTCATTTTGGTTCAGGTAAACAGTAATCTTCGTAAGCTGACGGATGAAAAAGAGGGGATTGTTCGCGGAGAACCGGTTCCATTCTATCGTAACAAAGCATATTTGATGGTAGCTATCCTTGCATTATTTGTGTATGGTGGTTACAATACTGTTTCAGGAGCGATGGACTTGGGTCGATCTAAAAACTATCAGCCTGAACAACCTATTTACTATTCACACAAAGTACACGCAGGTGCCAATCAGATCAGCTGTTTGTATTGTCATGGAAGCGCACAAGACAGTAAGCATGCGGGTATTCCTTCAGTGAATGTTTGTATGAACTGTCACATGGCAATCAAAGAATATAAAGGTGATCCGATCGTGACCGAAGATGGTCGTAACATAGATGGTACCGCCGAAATTCAGAAGCTGTATCAATATGCAGGCTGGAATCCAGATACCAAGCAATATAATGCAGACAAAAACGGAGACGGAATGCCGGACGGATCAAGTCCAATTCCTTGGGTAAAATTGCACAATCTTCCTGATCACGTGTATTTCAATCACAGTCAGCACGTGAAAGTAGGTAAGCAACAGTGCCAGACTTGCCATGGAAATATTCAGGAAATGCCTGAAGTATATCAGTTTTCAGATCTGAGCATGGGCTGGTGCGTAAACTGTCATCGCGAGAGCAAGGTTGATTTCAATAATCCTGAAACCGGGGAAGGCAACAAGTTTTACAGCATTTATGAGAAGTTCCATAAAGATTTGAAGAATCACAAAATGGACAGTGTAACTGTAGAGTCCATTGGTGGAACAGAATGTCAAAAATGCCACTACTAAAATAAAGACCGAACCCCTACCATCTTTAGAACCCATTTATTATGAGCAATAAGAAATACTGGCAAAGCTTCGGCGAATTAAATCAGACTCCTGCACATCTGGAGGCTGCCGAGCAGGAATTCAAGGAGGAACTGCTGCCGATTGAAGAACTTTCTCAGGAGAGTTTACTGGCAGGTAAAACACCCAGAAGAGACTTTTTGAAATACCTCGGATTCAGCACTGCTGCGGCTGCCGTTGCAGCAAGTTGTGAAATGCCGGTTCGTAAATCGATTCCCTATTTGCAAAAACCCGACAATGTAACTCCGGGCGTTGCAAACTATTATGCATCTACCTATGTAAATGGTGGAGATGCGATTGCTGTTGTGGTTAAGCAGCGTGATGGTCGTCCCATCAAAATTGAGGGGAATGATCTATCTTCTTTGACCAAAGGTGGAACCAGCGCACAAGCCCAGGCTTCTGTGTTGGATTTGTATGATACAACCCGTTTGCGTCACCCGCTTCAAATTGATGGTGGTTCACACAAAGAAGTCACTTCTTTTGCTGCATTCGATTCCATGATCACATCTGGAATGAACAATTTGGGAGGAAAAGCTGTGGTGCTGTTAACTTCTTCCATCCACTCTCCTTCCACCAATCAAATTATCAAAAACTTCCTGGCGAAATATCCCGGAAGTCGTCATGTACAATACGATGCCGTAAGTCAATCAGGCATGTTGTTGGCCAATGAGGCTTGTTACGGAAAGCGTGCGATACCTGCTTACCGTTTTGATTTGGCTCAAACAATTGTCAGTCTGGGAGCCGATTTCCTGGGTACCTGGATCAGTCCGGTTGAATACAGCCGTCAATATGCGTCTAATCGCAAAATGAACGGTGCACAAACCAAACTCAACCGTCATATTCATTTTGAGAGCATGTTGAGTTTGACCGGTTCAAACGCGGATGATCGTCATACACACAAGCCTAGTGAAACGGGTGCAATTGCGCTTTATTTATTGGCTAAATTGGGTGGTGCTGTTTCTGCACCGTCTATTGCTGATGCGGATTTGAAAAAAGCATTGGATCATGCCGCTGAAAAACTCATGGCTACCAAAGGAGCATCCTTGGTGGTTTGTGGAAGCAACGATATGAACATTCAAATGGTGGTGAATGCCATCAATGAAATGGTTGGCGCCAATGGTACTACAATCGACTGGTCTAAAACAAACAATACACGTCAAGGCGTTGATGCCGATATGAACACACTCCTTGCCGATATGAAATCAGGCAAAATAGGAGCCTTGATGGTTTATGGATGCAACCCAGTTTATAGTCATGCTGCCGGAGTTTCTTTTGCTCAGGCCATGAAGAATGTTTCTATGACGGTTTCTATGAATGGAACCATGGACGAAACTACTGAACATTGCAAGTACATCATGCCTGCGCATCACTGGCTGGAAAGCTGGGGAGATGCAGAGCCTGTTACAAATCATATCTCTTTTCAGCAACCATTGATCAATCCTTTATTCAAGACGCGTTCTTTCCAGGATTCATTGATGGCTTGGTCCGGAGGAGCAGTTGCTGCGCCTGTTGCAGTGGCAGACAGCACCGCAACAGCTGTTGTGAAGCCGGTTGCAGGTAAAGATTACGCCGCTTACGTGCGAGAATTCTGGTCCGGAAAACTAGGTGGAGAATCTGTTTATCAAAAAGCTTTGCAAGATGGTGTAGCGGAAATGGAATCACCTGTTTCGGGTGCTACTTTCATTGGTGCGATGATTTCTGCTGCTGCTTCTATGATTGCTTCTATTAAAGGAGGAAAAGTTGAGGTAGTATTATATGAAAAAGTTTCTGTTGGAAATGGTGCTCAAGCAAACAACCCATGGTTGCAAGAATTACCTGATCCAATATCAAAAGTAACTTGGGACAACTATGCAATGGTTAGTCCTGAGTTGGCTAAAGAATTGATTGGTCTTGATGTAATGCATAATCAACGCGAAGCAGATGCATATGAGGTAACACCTGAGAAGCCTACGGTAAAAATCACCGCAAACGGACAGTCAATTGAGTTACCGGTATTGATTTTACCGGGTTTAAACCACGCTACCATTGCAGTTGCGTTGGGATATGGTCGTCAGAGTGCAGATGCTGCAAACTCATTGGAGCGCGTAGGACGTTCAGCTACCGGAGCTGGTAAAAATGCTTTTCCGTTGGTTGGATTTGATGGATCGACCTACCGTTATGATATGGTTGTTACTGCGGAAAAAACCGGAAACACCTATCCATTGGCTCAAACCCAGGTACACGGATCATCAGAGGGTCGTCCGATTATTTATGAAACCAGCTTATCTAGCTTCCTCAAGAATCCGGAGGGTGTATTGGCAGAGATTCACCATGAGAAGAAACAACTCTTGGCTGAAGGCAAAACGGATTTTGTAAAAGAAGGAACGATCTATCCAGATTATGAAAAGCCTGGTATCAAATGGGGCATGAGCATAGATCTAAATACCTGTACTGGTTGCAGCGCTTGCGTGGTAGCTTGTACAGCAGAGAATAATGTGAGTGTGGTTGGAAAGATTCAGGTACAGAAAGCACACGAAATGCATTGGTTGCGTATCGATCGTTATTTCACCGGAAATCCGGCTAATCCGGATGTGGTTTTCCAACCGATGATGTGTCAGCATTGCGACAATGCGCCTTGCGAGAACGTTTGTCCGGTAGCAGCTACCAACCATAGCAGCGAAGGATTGAATCAAATGACTTATAACCGTTGTATCGGTACACGTTATTGTGCCAACAACTGTCCTTATAAAGTACGTCGTTTCAACTGGTTGGATTTCACAGGATCAGATAGTTTCAAAGATAATCAGCAACAACTGCGTGGATCTGAATTGGATGAAGCAGTATTCCAAATGAACGATGATTTGACCCGCATGGTATTGAATCCGGATGTTACGGTTCGTTCACGTGGTGTGATTGAAAAATGTTCATTCTGCGTTCAACGTCTGCAGGAAAGTAAACTGGACGCGAAGAAAAACCAGGATCCAACGATGGTGCGCAATGTGAAGACCGCTTGTATGCAAGCATGTCCAACCAACGCCATTCAGTTTGGCAATGTGAATGACAAGGAAAGCGAGGTTTCAAAGGCGCGTTCGGATGAGCACCGTAACTTCTATGTGTTAGACCAACTACACGTTTTACCGAACGTAAGTTATCTGGCAAAGGTTCGTAATACCGATCGCAAGATTGGAGAAACGGAAGAGGTAGAAGCTGCTGCACATCACAGTTAATTCATAAAGAAGCATTCAAACAGATTAAAAGGCCAAAAGCCAAACAATATGTCACTACTCAAATACGAATCACAGGTCAGGGAACCGCTGGTAGATGGTAACAAGGATTATCATCAAGTTACGGAAGACATCATCGGTCCGATTGAAGCTAAACCAACCCGTTTGTGGTACATTGGTTTTTACATCAGTGTAGCGCTCTTGATGTTTGGTGCGTATAGTGTTTACCGTGAGGTAACCTATGGTATCGGTCAATGGAATCTTAATAAAACCATTGGTTGGGGTTGGGATATTACCAACTTCGTATGGTGGGTAGGTATCGGTCACGCCGGTACATTGATTTCTGCAATCTTATTGCTGTTCCGTCAGGGATGGAGAACCGGTGTAAACCGTGCTGCCGAGGCGATGACGATTTTCGCGGTTATGTGTGCGGGTCAATTCCCAATCTGGCACATGGGTCGTGTTTGGATGGCATTCTTTGTATTGCCTTATCCAAATACACGTGGACCACTTTGGGTGAACTTTAATTCCCCTTTGCTTTGGGACGTATTTGCGATTTCTACTTATTTCACGGTTTCATTGTTGTTCTGGTATTCAGGCTTGATTCCGGATCTGGCAACAGTGCGTGATCGTGCAAAAACAAAATTGCGTAAATTATTATATGGGGTGGCTGCATTCGGTTGGACAGGCAGCACTAAACACTGGCAACGTCATGAGTCGCTTTCATTGGTATTGGCAGGTTTGAGTACTCCACTTGTACTTTCTGTGCATACGATTGTATCATTTGACTTCGCTACATCGGTAGTACCAGGATGGCATACCACCATCTTCCCTCCATATTTTGTTGCCGGTGCAATCTTCAGTGGATTTGCGATGGTACAAACTTTATTGATTGTGGTTCGTAAGGTGATGAATCTTCAGGACTACATCACATTGGGACACATCGAAGCGATGAATAAAGTAATTGTTTTGACCGGTAGTATCGTAGGATGTGCTTATTTGACAGAATTATTCATTGCCTGGTATGGTCAAAATCCATACGAATGGTATGCGTTCTCTCAAAACCGTGCGAATCTGTTCAGTCCTTACGGCTGGTCTTATTGGCTGATGATGTTCTGCAACGTGGTATCACCACAATTGTTCTGGAGCAGTAAATTAAGAAGAAACATCACTGTAACGTTCTTCATGAGTATCGTTGTGAATATTGGTATGTGGTACGAGCGTTTTGTGATTATCGTTACCTCTATCTATCGTGACTTCCTGCCATCGAGCTGGAGTACATATTACACACCGACCATTTGGGAGATTGGATTTTATCTCGGAACCTTTGGTCTGTTCTTCACATGCTTCTTCCTGTTCGCGAAATATTTCCCTGTGATCGCAGTTGCTGAGATCAAGTCTATTTTGAAAACCAGTGGTGAAAACTACAAGGCCAAGATGACGGATATCGAAAAAGCGGATGCAGAGAAATTTTACATTGAAGAAGTTGAACACGCACATTGATTCTAATTCAAAAACAAGAAACACAAACCATACAATATGGCTGGAGGAATTAAAAAATTTGTAGTTGGCGCTTTTGACGATGAGAAAGTGCTGTTTCCTGCGGTAAAGCAAGTACGCAAAGCAGGCTACAAAATTCACGATGTATATACCCCATTTCCGGTACATGGATTAGACCATGCCATGGGATTGCGTGAAACGAGCTTGCATACTGCGGGTTTCATTTATGCGATCACTGGAACCACTACTGCGGTATCATTCATGAGTTGGGTATTTACCAAAGACTGGCCTTTAAATATTGGAGGTAAACCGCATTTTGCTTTGCCGGCCTGGATACCTATTACGTTTGAGTTAACGGTATTGTTCTCTGCGGTAGGCATGGTGTTGACGTTTTGCTATCTCTGTCAACTTTCTCCCTTTGTGAAGAAACATCATTTCCATGCAAGAGCAACCGATGATTTATTTATTATGGCTATTGAGTGTACTGATAAAACCAATGATGCTGAACTGCAACAGTTTTTAGAAAAGAATGGTGCGAAGGAAATTAATGTGCAGCATGCGGAAACGGGTTGGTGGATTGGAAGATATGATCGTGAGCAAAAATTGTATCGCGAAGAGAAAGGCTATTGATTGAATAAATAGAATAAACAAATCAACAAGCAAGTATGGAAAGGCAAAAAAGCCTGACCATCAAAATAGAAGAACAATGAAAAAAATTCTGATCATCTCTGCGGTTGTAGCTTCAGCTGGAATGTTGAGTTGCGGCAAGAGCAAGCGCGAGCCAGGAAAAATTTACATGCCCGATATGGCATACAGCCGTGGTTACGAAACCTACGCTGAGCGTGATTCTGCTGCATTTACAGCAGACCCGTTGAATAAGGGAAGTAAAATTTATTATGACAATACACCGGTAACCGGAACGATCAAGCGTGGCGAATTATTTCCTTATGATCTACGCAACGACAGTAACGGATATGTGATGAGTGCCCAGGTTAAAAATCCGATAGAGACCATGACCGAGGCTGAGATGAAGGAAGCTGGACGTTTGTTTAATATCAATTGTGCGATTTGTCACGGAGATAAAGGACAAGGAAACGGTCCGATTGCCAATGCTGGAAAAATTGGTGGTATCGCGAATCTTACTTTGGAAGCTTATGTGAAAATGGCAGATGGAACAATGTTTCATTCTTTAACTTATGGAAAAAATAACATGGGTAGCTATGCTTCACAATTGGATCGTAAGCAGCGCTGGATGTTGGTGAAATACATTCGCACGCTTCAACCTAAAGCTACAGGTACTGCAGCAGCTACTACAGACACGACTGCTAGAGCAAAAACAGGAAAATAAAAAAGAAAACACTGAACAAGGTAAGCGCCGAGTTCACTAAAAAATAAAGCAACGTACATGAATCATCAATTTGAACTGACAAACAGCTATAAGAAATGGACCTGGGGTTTGATTGGTGCGGGACTGGTAGCCGTAATCTATGGTTTTATTATGTATCATCCATTTGCGCCGGTAGCACACGGAGAGGGTCATGCGGCAGGTGGAGACAGCACACGTTTCTGGGCTGTATTGTTACAGAATAGTGTCTATTGGTTGTTGGTGGTGAATGCATCCATGTTCTTCATTTGTGTAACAACAATGGCGATGGGCGGATGGCAAATTGCGATGCGTCGAGTGCCTGAAGCGATTTCAAGTGTTGTTCCCACATTAGGCATTGTCACCTTTTTGGTATTGATGGCTATTATATGGGGTGGACGTACCGATGTTTATCATTGGCTGGATCATGAAGCGGTTAAACATGACCGTATTCTGAACGGTAAAAGTGGATTTTTAAATCCAACGTTTTATACCATATGGTCTGCACTTTCTATCTTCATGTGGTGGTTTTTAGGAAAGAAAATGCGTACGCTGAGTTTGAAATCTGACGAAAATGGTCCGATGGATTATGAAACCGGAAAAAAATGGATTTATAAGAATACAGTTTGGGCTTCTTTGTATACTGTATTTTTCGGATTGTCAGTCGCTTCAACCATTCCTTGGTTGTGGTTGATGAGTATTGATGCGCACTGGTATAGTACCATGTATAGCTGGTATACATTTGCTTCTACTTTCGTTTCTGGAATGTCATTGGTAGCTTTATTTATTGTTTATTTAAAAAACCAAGGCAAATTGGAATATGTAACCGAAGAGCATTTGCACGACGTGGGTAAATTCATGTTTGCTTTCTCTGTGTTTTGGACTTACCTCTGGTTCTCTCAGTATATGCTGATTTGGTATAGCAATCAGCCGGAAGAAACAAAATATTTTGTGGAGCGTATTGGTACCGCAAAAAAATCCGGTCCATATCATTTCCTATTCTTTGTAAATCTTTTCATGAACTTCCTTTGTCCTTTGTTGATTTTGATGAAGAAAGGAGCAAAGCGTAATTGGACACTGATTTCAGTGATGGCGATATTAATTATCGTTGGTCACTGGATAGATTTTTATCAAATGGTAATGCCTGGAACTGTGAAAGGACATCCCAAGATGATGCTGTTCGAATTTGGTGTACCGATGCTTTTCATTGGATTGATCATGTGGGGAACCGGAAAATATTTATCTAGTCATTCTTTATTGGCAAAAAATCATCCTTTCTTGAAAGAAAGTATGATTCATCATACATAATCTGAAACAACGAATCCGACATAAAAAACAAGAATAAACATTAAGTTATGCAGGAGTATTTATTTGTGGCTATCATTGCGATGATCTTTATTCTGATCTTCCAAATTGCGAAGGCCAGTGAGTATGTGAGTGTGCTGAAGGGAGAAGAAAAAGCCCGCAAGCAGAACAATCGCATCAACGCTTTTCTAATGATCACTTTTTTGGTGTTAGGATTAATCGGTGCATGGTATTGTAACGAGCTGTATTATGGCAAAACACTTTTCCCACAAGGTTCTGCTTCAGAACAAGGGGAGAAAATTGATCTTATGCTCTATATTACTATTGGAGTAACAGGAACGGTATTTGTAATCACTCAAATCCTGCTGTTTGTATTTGCTTTTAAGTATCAGGAAAGAGACGGACAAAAGGCTTTTTATTTTCCTCACAATACTAAACTGGAATTGTTATGGACAACTGTTCCGGCAATCTTTTTGACAATCTTGATTGTATTTGGATTGAAGTACTGGTATAAAATGACTTCAGATGCTCCTAAGGATTCGGTATTGGTTGAAATTACCGGTCATCAGTTTGCATGGGACATGCGCTATCCAGGTAAGGATGGCAAGTTGGGTAAGAAGAACTACAAATTATATAATCAACCTTCCGGAAATACGTTGGCTGTTGATTTTGAAGATCCGGAAAGTCATGATGATATTCGTACCACTGAAATGCACTTGCCTGTTGGTCGTCCGGTGAAATTGGTTATCAATGCAATGGACGTGATTCATGACGTAGGTTTATCCCATTTCCGGATGAAAATGGATGCCGTACCTGGTATTCCTACCACTATGTGGTTCACGCCAAAATATACTACGGAAGAAATGAAAAAGCGTTCCGGAAATCCAAACTTCGTTTATGAGATCAGCTGTGATCAAATGTGCGGAAAAGGTCACTTCTCCATGCGAGGTGTGATTGTGGTGGAAAGTGAAGCAGATTATCAAAAATGGCTAGATAGTCAGAAGGCAGAATATTTGACATTGTTTCCAGAGAAAGACCCAAGAACCAAACAAGCAACAGCTACAGATAGTGCGTCAACCGCTGCTAAACCATTGGCACAATTGAAACCCTAACTATATTCTATTTACCCCAATAATTTTTCATCACCATGAGTACAGCAACATCACACGAGGCGTCATTACATGCAGGGCATGCAGATACTCACCATGATCATGAACATCATGGACATCATGAGCATCACGAAACCTTCATTACGAAGTATGTGTTCAGTCAAGACCATAAGATGATCGCGAAGCAATTCCTGATCACCGGAATTATCTGGGCATTCATCGGTGGATTGTTTTCTGTGATTTTCCGTTTACAACTGGCAGATCCAAATGCTACCTACCCTTGGCTTGAAGACTTATTAGGTCATTGGGCGAAAGGTGGAAAATTGAACCCTGAATTCTATTACGCCTTAGTTACCATGCATGGTACTATTTTGGTGTTTTTTGTATTGACAGCAGGATTAAGCGGAACATTTGCAAACTTTTTGATCCCACTTCAAATTGGGGCACGTGATATGGCATCACCAATGCTGAACATGTTAAGTTACTGGTTCTTCTTTTTGGCTTCAGTAATCATGATGTCTTCATTGTTTGTTCAAACCGGACCGGCTAGTGGTGGCTGGACGATCTATCCTCCTTTGAGCGCTCTAGGGGATGCTTCATCAGGAAGTAAAATTGGAATGGATTTGTGGTTGGTGAGTATGTCGTTGTTCATTGTTTCCTCATTGTTGGGCGGCCTGAACTACATAACTACTATTTTGAACATGCGTACGAAAGGTATGAGCATGACCAGAATGCCACTTACTATTTGGGCATTATTCTTTACCGCTGTACTAGGGGTATTGTCATTCCCGGTTTTATTATCCGGTGCAATTCTTTTGTTGTTCGATCGTAATCTGGGTACAAGTTTTTACCTGAGCGATATCGTTGTGGCAGGAAAAGTACTTCCCAATGAAGGCGGTAGTGCAATTTTGTTCCAGCATTTATTTTGGTTCCTTGGTCATCCTGAGGTGTATATTATTCTATTGCCAGCGATGGGAATGTCCTCCGAAATTCTTTCTGTAAATAGTCGCAAACCGATTTTCGGATATATGGCAATGGTAGGATCATTATTCGCTATCACCATTTTAGCATTCTTGGTTTGGGCGCATCACATGTTCGTAACTGGATTAAATCCTTTCTTGGGTTCTGTATTCGTCTTGTTGACACTGTTGATTGCCGTTCCTTCAGCGATTAAAGTTTTCAACTGGCTAACAACCATTTGGCGCGGAAATATCCGATTTACACCCGGCATGTTGTTTGCCATTGGTTTTGTGAGCTTGTTCATCAGCGGCGGATTGACCGGTATTTTCCTTGGCAACTCGGCACTTGATATTCATTTACACGATACTTACTTTGTGATTGCACACTTCCATATCGTAATGGGTGTGGCATCATTCTTTGGTATGTATGCAGGCGTTTATCATTGGTATCCAAAAATGTTTGGACGTTATATGAACAACACATTGTCGTATATCCATTTCTGGGTAACGATCGTTGGTGCTTATTTGATTTTCTGGCCAATGCACTACGAAGGATTAGCGGGTATGCCTCGCCGTTATTATGATTTCTCTAACTGGGAATCATTCAAACATTTTGGCGATCTGAATCAGTTCATTAGTATGATTGCGTTGATCGTATTTGCAGTTCAAATATTATTTGTAATCAACTTCTTCTATAGCATTTTCAAGGGAAGAAAAGTGACTACCCTTAATCCATGGGGAGCCAATACGTTGGAATGGACTACACCCATTCGTCCGGGACATGGAAACTGGCCTGGCGATATTCCGGAGGTTCATCGTTGGCCTTATGATTACGGAAAAGACGGAAAAGAATTCATTGCTCAAAATGTACCTGTTGGTGCAGACGAAAGCAAACATTGATAAAATTGCGTGCAGGAAAATAACACCATATCCAATTCAACGTCGTTTGTATTGGCCAGCAAATTGAAGGACTATTTTTTGTTGATCAAATTCACGTTGAGTTTTCTGGTGGTGTTTAGCTCAATCATCAGCTACTTGCTCGCACCAAATATCAGATTAGATCTGATACAAGTTCTTTTACTTTTTGTAGGTGGAATGTTGGTTACCGGTTCGTCCAATACCATCAATCAGATTCTGGAAAAAGATACGGATGCACAAATGAAACGTACATCCAGTCGTCCGATTGCCACTGGTCGCATGAAAGTTACCGAAGCATGGATATTTGCAGGTGTAACCGCCATTGCAGGCTTGTTGATCATGTATAGCTTCAGTGCCGAAGCTGCTTGGTTGAGTTTACTCAGCTTACTGCTATACGGCTTTGTTTATACACCGTTGAAAAAAATCAACTCAGTAGCTGTATTGGTAGGAGCAATTCCCGGTGCATTGCCTTGTTTGATCGGATGGACGGCCAGTTTTCAGGAAGGCGTTTCGAATGATTGGACAGGTGGTTGGATTTTGTTCGCGATACAATTCCTCTGGCAGTTCCCCCATTTTTGGGCAATTGCTTGGGTAGCGCACAAAGATTATTCGGCAGCAGGTTTCAAATTGTTGCCTAGTAAACAAGGACCCACCCAATTCACAGCCATCCAAACCATCATGTACAGTGCGATGATGATTCCGGTTGGCGTGATGCCTCATTTGATTAGTGTTGGTGAAACTGGACCAATGAGTGGAGAGGTGAGTATGTGGATCTTGTTGGGATGTAATCTGTCTATGGTTTGGTTAAGTATCAAACTTTATCAAAAAATGGACGTTGCTTCCGCCCGACGTGTGATGTTCGGATCTTATTTTTATCTGATGATCGTATTGTTGAGCTTATACGCAGATAAAACCAGGATCAATCCGATGCAAAATGCATCGAAACAAACGATAGAAACAACATGGAAAGCACAACGATAAAAACGAACAACAAAATTCATCCATATAAGTTGACTTTATGGATTGGAATTGGAAGCATCGTGATGATGTTTGCCGGGTTGACAAGTGCTTACATTGTCAAGCGAAGTCAGGCCGGTTGGGTTAATTACGATTTACCCAAGGCATTCTGGATCAGCACGCTTTTCATTTTGTTGAGCAGTTTGACAATTCATTTGGCAGGAAAAGCATACCGTGTGCGTGAACAAGCAGTGTATCGACGATGGATGATGATGACACTGGTATTAGGAGTTCTTTTCACTTGGACCCAAATTATTGGGTTTCGGGATTTTTGGAATCAAGGCATGACCTTGCAATCTAATGTTGCGTATTCTTTTTTATACGTGATCGTCGGGTTGCATGCCCTCCACGTTTTTGGAGGCATCATCGCCCTGATCGTAATGTCGCTGAAGGCATTCAGCACTAAAAAACGGATTTATAGTTTTGTGCCGGTTGATTTGATACAAACCTACTGGCACTTTGTAGATATACTTTGGATTTACCTGTTCATCTTTTTAATCATGATCCGGTAACCAATTTTAAAAAGCAATTAGAATAAACGTTATGTCAACAACAGCAATTCCTGCGGGAACAAAATGGTGGAGTGGAGGAAAAAGTCCATTCAACGTCAGCTATGGTAAGGTCATGATGTGGTATTTCTTGATGAGTGATGCGTTCACTTTTGGCGCGTTCCTGATCAGCTATGGTACCATTCGTTTCAGTGTGAATCACTGGGCCGATCCGAACCAAGTATTCAACTCATTTCCGTTTGCCGGACATGCCAATCTTCCGTTGGCATTCGTGAGTTTGATGACCTTCATCCTGATCTTCAGCTCCGTAACCATGGTGTTGGCGGTACATGAAGGACATCACATGAACCGTAAAGGCGTAGAAAAATATATGATCCTCACAATCATTGGTGGTCTAGCATTCTTGGGTTGTCAGGCATGGGAATGGACGCACTTATTAACCGGTGAGCATGTTGCCTTGATGCAAGACGGCACATTGAATGTGATTCCAACTACCGTATCCATGAATCCATGGGGTGCGGCGGTATCACATGATCAAATGCTAGCAGCTTTGCAAAAAACTTCGCATGAACAACTGCTAGCCATCGCCGGTACACTCAATCATGGAGCTGCACACGGAGCACATGAAGCAGTAAATACATTAACGAATCAAGAACTGATCGCTAAAATAGCCGCTTCAGGAATTCATGTCACACAAACCGGCCCCATTGCTTTTGGCGGATACTTCTTTGGTATTACCGGATTCCACGGATTCCACGTATTCAGTGGTGTGGTCATCAACATTGTTATGTATATCAAAACCAAATTGGGTCATTTTGATCAGCGTGGTCATTATGAAATGATCGAGAAGGCCGGTTTGTACTGGCACTTTGTAGATCTGGTATGGGTATTTGTATTCCTTTGTTTTTATCTTGTTTAATCTATTCAATCAACGCATTATGTCTTCACAACCTAATTCATCTGAAATTACTTTTCAACCGGATCACTCCGGTGGAACTTCCAAGATCTGGCGCATATTCTGGGTACTTTCTATCCTTACTATCATAGAACTTGCATTGGGTTATTTTTTATATGCCAAAGGAGCTGAAATGAGCAGTATGGTTGTATTAAGCACCAAAATTCTCATTGGGGTTTTAACCTTAGCCAAAGCTTATTACATTGTTTCTGTGTTCATGCATTTGGGGGATGAAATACGGAATTTCATTATGACTATTATTGTACCGCTGGCTTTATTTATCTGGTTTATCATTGCATTTTTGATGGATGGTAATAGCTGGAAAAATATGCGTAATACGGATGCCGGATCTCGTCCAGCACCCACAGAACAAGTACAACAGGGGCATTGATATCATTGAAACCGCTTTTAAAACCATCGTATCCATCCATACGATGGTTTTTTTTAAGAATCATTCAAACTAGTATTACTTATTCTTGTTGTAGATTACTGTAAAATGTTGAATCGAAAAACCATACTTTCTCTTGCGCTTGCGATGCTGATGCCATTGATCGGTTATTGGATCGTGAAATATTACAGCAAGGATGCAGTACAAATGCCCAAGCACTATTTCTATGATTCAGTTGGGATAAAAACAGTTCGTGGAAAACAGATGCAGGACACCCTTTGGCATCAGGTGAAGGATCAGACATTCACCAATCAATTTGGCCAAACGGTTCGGTTGAGTGACTTGCACGGCAAAATAGTTGTGGTGAATTTTTTCTTTTCACGCTGTCCGAGTATTTGTCCCGGACTTACACGTGCCATGAAAAAATTACAGGATTCATATCGGAACAATCCAGATATGGTACATTTCTTGACTGTAAGTGTTGATCCTGAGCACGACAGTGTTCGAGCATTACGGAAGTTTGCAGATCGATTTCAGGTAAATCATGACAACTGGTGGTTTGTTACAGGAGATAAACAATCACTCTATACTTTTGCTCTAAATGAGATGAAGGCAAGCATTGCCGATACAGAGGTGGATACCGCATTTATTCATACTGAGAATTTTTTCCTACTTGATTCGAATCGTGTCGTTCGCGGCTGGTACAATGGTTTTGATTCTGTTAAACAAGCTCAACTGGCGAAAGATATCCCAACATTGATGTTGGAACGAGGAAAAAAGAGTCCATCGATATTTCGTGAATTCATTCCGTACTTACCCGTAATTTTCATTGGCATTGGATTAACGATATTTATCACAACCTATCTTTCACAAAAAAGAAAAAAATATGCTTAAGCCTGTAATGGTCGCAAATGACAAAAAAGCAAACTTGCTCATTACCATTGTTTCAGTGGTGGTTTTTGCTGCAGTAGTGATATTAAATCGTATTCAACTAGAGCTGGATCTCCCATTTAATCCGCATGTATTTGCTACAATCAGCGCGTGGATCAATACCATGGTTTCTATCTTGTTGTTGGTGGGATTATCGACTGCAAAGCAAAAAAAATTCGAACTGCATAAACGTATCATGCTTTTTGCAATTGTGTTGTCTGTTTTGTTCTTATTGAGTTATATCGCACATCATTTGTTGGCAGGAGAAACGAAATTTGGTGGAGAAGGAATTTCAAAAACCGTCTATTATCTGATTTTGTTCACACATATTCCGCTTGCAGGAATTGTATTGCCATTCATTTTATTCACTGCTTATCGCGCTTTGACCGGTGAATATGACCGCCATAAAAAGCTGACGCGCATAACCTGGCCAATCTGGTTTTATGTAGCTGTAACTGGTGTAATTGTTTATTGGATGATTTCGCCATATTATTCATGATGCAATGATTCGATCTTGTTTCAAAATGTTCAGAATGTTATTTTGTTAGAAACAATCGTAGATCGTCGGTTTAATTTTTTTTTAATGACCGTGCTGGTCTTCTATTTTGAAAATCAAAACAGTCATTTTTATTAACTTTAGCATTCATGTCTTATTTACCCAAAATACTAATCATTACAGCACCATCCGGTGCGGGAAAAACTTCTATCACCAAAAATCTGATGGAGCACTTCCCTCAACTTTCTTTTTCGGTATCTGCCACCACAAGGAATCCACGCGGTAATGAACAAGATGGCATTGATTATTATTTTATCAATGTGGAGGATTTTAAATCTAAAATCCAGAAAAAAGAATTTGCTGAATGGGAAATGGTGTACGAGGGAAAATACTACGGCACATTAAAAACAGAACTGAAAAGAATATGGAGTTTAGGCAAAGTTCCAATTCTCGATATTGATGTAAAGGGAGCCCTGCACATCCGACAGCAATATCCTGAAAACACACTCAGCATTTTTATTGAGCCCCCTACGGAAGAAGCGCTGCGTGAAAGACTTTTAGCACGTGGCACTGAAACGGAAGATTCCTTACAAACCAGGTTAAGCAAAGCAGCCTATGAGATATCATTCAAGTCTGCTTTTGACAAAGTTGTACTTAACGATAATCTGCAAATAGCTTGTGAAGAGGTTCGGGCGGTGGTAGGTCAATTTCTTACTTCCTGAACAGTGTGCTATTGATTTGAATTTTCGTTTGCTTATTTTTACAATATGGATTGGATCGCTTTATTTGCCATCATTTTTTCATTGCTACTCATCG
>JBILCT010000123.1:0-4893 GCA_044353025.1 Ferruginibacter sp.
CCAAGCCAACGATTTGAATGGGATCAATCCCTGGTCATGATACAGTGCCAGTACGGCATCAAATTGTTCGTGATGTCCTCGCGCAAAAAATGCATCCGCTGAATATGGTCCAAAACAAAGTATGTTTTTTTGTTTGGCTTCCTGGATGCTTGGTTTGATGGTTTCAATTTCTTCCTTGCCTATCAATCCTTCATCTCCTGCATGTGGGTTTAATCCCAGAACCGCAATTTTGGGTTTGGCAATATCAAAATCTTCTTTCAGACTTTGATTCATGATATGAAGTTTTTGGAGAATATTCTCTTTGGTGATAAATGCAGAAACCTCTTTCACAGGTAAATGCTCGGTCAGCAATCCGATACGCATATTATCCGCAACCATCAGCATCAATACATCTTTTGCGTCAAAATATTTTTTTAAGAATGGGGTATGGCCGGTGTAGTTGAAATCGTTGTTCTGAATATTTTTTTTGTGAACGGGCGCTGTAACCAATCCCTCTATTTTACCTTCTTTCAAAGCAGCTGCGGCAGTTTTTAAACTGATTACGGCGTATTTACCACCATCATCGTTCAGCGTGCCGGGTGTTATATTTACATCTTCTTCCCAGCATTGGAAAAGATTGACTTGTTTTGGATTGAGTTTGTTCCACTCCTTGATGATATTGAAATTTACATTGAACTCAGGAATGGTTTTACGGTAGAAGTTTACTGCTTTATTGTTTGCAAAAAGCACCGGAATGCAGATATCCAAAATCCGGGTATCTTGTAAAACCTTTAAGATAGTTTCCAATCCAATTCCGTTCAGATCGCCACAACTGAATCCGATGATCGGTTTTTGTTCATGCAATTGACTCATATTCCCACGTTTGAGCCGCGAAAATACGATGCTTTGACCGTAGTCTAACTTAAAAACTAAGGATTGTGGTCGCTAAACTTGCCAACAAGGTTAACTTTGCCTTATGTATACTTTGAAGAAATCGCTTGGACAGCATTTTTTAAAGGATGAATCTGTCATACAACGCATTCTTCAATCGCTTGAAAACGAATCTTTCACTCAGTTGTTGGAGGTTGGTCCGGGGGGAGGCGCATTAACCAAACATTTGATAAAGCTGAAAGATATTCGTTTCAAAGCGGTTGAATTGGATGAGGAGAAGATTCAGTTTTTAATCAATCACTTCAAACTACCTGCCGAACAGATCATCTCCGGTGATTTTTTACATGTAGATTCACCGTTTAACGGTCCTTTTCATGTTATTGGTAATTTCCCTTACAATATTTCCTCTCAGATTTTATTTAAAATTTTAGACTGGAAAGACCAGGTTCCTGTAGTAATAGGTATGTTTCAGAAGGAAGTGGCGCAAAGAGTAGCCGCCAAGCCCGGAAGTAAAATATACGGTGTGATTAGCGTTTTGATCCAAGCCTATTATGATGTGGAGTATTTGTTTGATGTAGGTCCGGAATGTTTTAATCCACCGCCCAAAGTGGTGAGTGGCGTGATTCGGCTTCGCAGAAAAACGGTTTCGCTTGAAATGGCTTCTGAAAGACAATTCAGATTACTTGTAAAAACTGCATTTAATCAACGCAGGAAAACATTACGTAATGCAGTGAAGTCCATTTTTCCTACGGAAGTTTTACAGGATCCAATCTTTGATTTACGTGCAGAACGACTCAGTTTAACTGACTATGCTGCACTTACTTTTAAAATGCGTCCGAATAATCCTGTTTCTGAACCACCCCTCGAAGGGTTTTCTTAATTTTGCAGCGCCGAAATTCGGCATTGAAAATCAATACATATGAGTGCTATTACCCAACATCAGGTTAGAATTGTTACTGCCGCTTCTTTGTTCGATGGACATGATGCTGCCATCAATATCATGCGTCGCATTTTACAATCCAAAGGAGCAGAGATTATTCACCTTGGACATAATCGAAGCGTCGCAGAAATTGTGGAGTGTGCCATTGAGGAAGATGCGCAAGGCATTGCCATCACTAGTTACCAGGGTGGTCATGTTGAGTTCTTTAAATACATGAAAGACTTGCTGGAACAAAGTGGCTGCGGACACATCAAAATATTCGGTGGCGGTGGCGGTACGATTTTGCCCACTGAAATAGATGAGTTGCATGCTTACGGAATTACCCGAATCTATTCACCCGATGATGGAAGAACGATGGGGTTGGAGGGGATGATTGAAGATGTGATTCGTCGTTGCGACTTTGATGTGGCTTCCATGCCTGTGGCAACCGGCGACATTGCATTGGATGAAGAAAAAGATATTCGAACCGTAGCTCGGTTGATTTCTAAAGCAGAAGCGGGTATTCTTGACCGTGAGGTGTTAAATCCAAACCCATCCATTCCTGTGCTTGGCATAACCGGAACAGGTGGTGCCGGTAAGTCATCTGTAACTGATGAAATTGTTCGTCGTTTTTTACATGGAAATCCGGATAAAACGATCGCTGTCATCTCTGTTGACCCCTCCAAGAAAAAAACAGGTGGAGCCTTACTGGGAGATCGTATTCGTATGAATGCTATTTCTTCTCCACGCTCTTACATGCGTAGTTTGGCCACACGGGAGAGCGATCGCGCCCTCAGTAAATATGTGCAAGATGCGCTGGATATTTGCAGATCTGCATCGTTTGATTTGATTATCCTTGAAAGTGCAGGTGTCGGACAAAGCGATGCGTCCATCTTGGATTTTTGTCAGGTAAGCATGTACGTTATGACGCCTGAATATGGCGCTCCATCTCAGCTGGAGAAAATCAATATGTTGGATTATGCGGATGTGATATGTCTGAATAAATTTGATAAAGCCGGCGCATTGGATGCTTTACACGACATCCGTAAACAATACAAACGTAATCATGGATTATGGGATGCCAAAGATGCGGAGTTACCTATTGAAGGAACCATCGCTGCTCAATTCAATGATGCAGGTGTAAATAAATTATACAATCGATTGATGCTTGCCATTGAGCAAAAAACAAACGTTTCATTTACTTCATTGGGTACGGTTGATCAGACATCTTCCTCCAAGGAATCATCAACCATGGTTATTCCTCCTGCTCGTGTTCGCTACTTAGCTGAGATTACCGATACCGTGCATGTCTATGATCAACACGTTGCAACGCAAAGTCAGTTGGCGCGTCAGTGGTATCAATTGAATGGAAGTCTGGATGCTTTAAAGTCCGCAGATGAGTCGGTCAAGCAATCTATTCGAGAAGTCATGGAAACCATTGCTGGAAAATTGGATCATGAGAGTCGTCGCTTGATTGATCAATGGGATTCAGTAAAGGAAAGGTATCGTGCAGATCATTATGCATTTCAGGTGCGTGATAAAGTGATACAGTTGCCGTTGAAATATCAGACCCTTTCAGGAACAGCTTTGTCTAAAATTGCGATGCCTCGTTTTCATGACTGGGGAGATATTCTGACCTGGCAGATGCAGGAAAATGTTCCCGGAGAATTTCCATACACTGCCGGTGTATTCCCACTCAAACGCGAGGGAGAAGATCCTACGCGCATGTTTGCCGGGGAAGGCGGACCGGAAAGAACCAACCGTCGTTTCCATTATGTGAGTCAGGGACAACCGGCTAAGCGATTGAGCACTGCTTTCGATTCAGTTACATTGTATGGTGAAGATCCGGCTTGGCGTCCTGATATTTTTGGAAAAATTGGAAATAGTGGTGTAAGCATAGCTACCGTAGATGATGCGAAAAAATTGTACAGCGGTTTTGATCTCTGTGATCCGAAAACCTCGGTGAGTATGACCATCAATGGACCTGCTCCAATCTTACTTGCATTTTTTATGAATGCAGCGATAGATCAGCAATGTGAAAAATACATCCTGGAAAATAATTTACGTGAAGCAGTCAATCAGCGTATCGAATCAAATTTTGATATCAAATCTTTGCCTCGGTACATTGATGTGGATGGTCGTCCGGTGGAGCCACTGCATGGCAAACTGAATGGCGTATTACCTGAGGGGAATGATGGACTCGGTTTGCGTTTGTTAGGATTAAGTGGGTCAGATGTTTTACCGGAAGATGTTTATCAGGCCATTAAAGCCAAGGCTTTGTCGTCAGTTCGAGGTACGGTTCAGGCAGATATTTTAAAAGAGGATCAGGCACAGAATACCTGTATTTTCTCCACAGAATTTGCATTGAAACTGATGGGTGATGTGCAAGAATATTTCATCAAACAAAACGTACAGAATTTTTACAGTGTAAGTATCAGTGGTTATCATATTGCAGAAGCCGGTGCAAATCCGATCACCCAATTGGCATTCACGTTGGCGAATGGGTTTACCTATGTAGAATATTATTTGAGTAGAGGGATGAAGATTGATGATTTTGCACCTAATTTATCTTTCTTCTTCAGTAATGGCATGGATCCGGAATACAGTGTGATTGGCCGTGTGGCTCGTAGAATCTGGGCAAAAGCGATGAAAAATAAATACAAAGCCAATAGTAGAAGTCAGAAATTAAAATATCATATTCAAACCAGTGGTCGCAGTTTGCATGCACAAGAAATTGATTTCAATGATATTCGAACCACACTACAAGCCTTATATGCAATCTATGACAACTGCAATTCACTGCATACGAATGCTTATGATGAGGCCATTACTACACCAACGGAAGAGAGTGTGAGAAGGGCGATGGCGATTCAGTTAATTATCAACCGAGAATTAGGTACCGCAAAAAATGAAAATCCCAATCAGGGGTCTTTCTTAATTGAAGAATTGACGGATTTGGTTGAAGATGCCGTATTGAATGAATTCAATCGTATCACTGAAAGAGGTGGAGTGCTTGGTGCGATGGAAAGGATGTATCAGCGTAACAAAATTCAGGAAGAGAGTTTACATTATGAAACCCTCAAGCATACCGGTGAATATCCTAT